>JBBSDT010000575.1:0-1517 GCA_038240405.1 Ignavibacteria bacterium | reverse complement strand
ATGAAAGTTAAAAAGCCTGAATGTCTTGGGATATTTAGTTACAGTAAATAAGTCGTTTGGTACTGTATACAATAAATTTGAATTGAGGTTATTAAGTGAACTAATTCCAAAACTGGAAGTAATTTTATCCATTGTGGCAGGATTTAATTCTTCAAATAATATAGTTTTTTTTGAGGCCACCACCAACTTATAACCCGAAGCAGTAAATGTGGTCCAAGCAATTAAAGAATCATTTACACTTGGGTGGTATTTCCCAAGCCCAATATTATTGTTATAAACCAGCTTCCATAATTTTTTACCTGTGAAAGTATATGCGAAAAGCTCATCGTTTTTTCGAAATGAATTTGTGAAATAAATAGTGTCATTTAAAATACACGGAAATCCAATTACATTATAAGAAAAAGGGATAAGGTATATTGTACTTCCGCTTTGCACATCAATTTCTGCTAGTGACATTTGACCTAAAGAGTTTCTTACTGCGGATATAATTGTATTGTTATTGAAGAATTTTGGATAAGTATAAAATAAATGATCTGGGTTAGGAATTTGACAAATTAATTTTCCATTGCCTGCATCCAAAATATGCAAAGCTGCTTTTCCATTCACAGATTGTTCTACCGCGACTATTCTGTTTCCATCCTCACTTATATCAGGAGAAAAATATCTTGTGCGATTAGCTAAGTTTTTTTGTTTACCTGTATTAATATCTACTATTCTTAGGTTGCTGAAATCCCGATAGCCCCATCTTACATCCGGCCGGTAAGAGGCATAAACAATCCTGCCATTTTTCAGGCTGAAATGATTATCTAATGAATAATCACGTATCCTTATTTTTTTCTCAATACTACCTTTTCTGATAATAAACTCAGGCACCAGTGTATGGCTACTTTTGACATAAATAATAGTATTTTTTTCAAACGACGGATACTCTTCATTTAAAAAAGATTGATGTTTTTTTATTGAATCAGAAGTTTGTAAATCAAATTGCTTTTTAAAAAAATCCATCGCATTATTTCTAAAAGAAACATAATCGATTCCCGAATATTTTTTAATGGCACTTTGAAATGGGTAAAAAAACCCTTTGAATGACGCTGCGTCATGTGTTACATTTTCCCAGAATTTATCGCCGTATTTTTCTCTTCCGTAAGCCACGAGAAGATAACCAAGATCGTAATGGTTTGGCACAAAATCTTTGAGGGAGCCATTTCTTAATTTCATCCAGTTATAATGTTTTCCATCTTTCCAGAGAGCACGGTATCCATTATAAAAAAAGGGGAGGCCGCCACGCCCTTGCTTGCTTACGTTTGTTTCATTATATACGGCATCGCCTTCAAAAAACCAGTTGGGTATTGCAGCATTATTGGCAAGTGCCTGCCCTTCTTCGCCAAATAAAGAACTAAGTATCCCTGAGATTCCGACATTGAAATTATTGAATTGCTCCACATGCCTGTATTCATGAATAGATAGCTGGTCGGGCCATGGCAGGCTACCAAGTTCAAAACTATTTTGAGTTGGGT
>JBBSDT010000574.1:0-1517 GCA_038240405.1 Ignavibacteria bacterium | reverse complement strand
CAAACTGTAACGCGAAATGACTAAAATCAATCGCGAAGTCACCAAAATGAAAATCCAGAAGTTGTTTTGCCATCCCGAACTCCTGAAATGAAATGCGAACTACTGAGACACCCGCGAGAACTCCTGAAACATGGGTAAAAGTTGAAAATTCCTAAAATTATAGCAATCCTGTCATTCCGGTAATCTTCAGGCCGGGGGTACCCTCCGGGTCATCCAATCAGCACTTAAATTTGTAATTTTCGTAAAAGTATTGATTTGGAAATGTCTCAAAGCCAAAAAAATAATTATTAAAATTTATATTTTCGATAGTGTAAGAAAGGAACATAAAATATTCAAGTTCGAATTGCATTATACAGAAGAGACTCTTCCAAAAGGCTGAATACAGGTTGATTGGATCCCCGCCTAAAGATTGCGGGGATGACACGGAGCAGGATTCGGAATGAAAAAGTATTTTATAATTTGACGTCTTGTGTAGTGGAAATTAAATTGCAATTAGTAATTAATGTCTAAAAAAAGTTTGTCATTCCGGCAATCTTCAGGCCGTAATCCTATCAGCAAATATTTGGTAATTCGGTTAATGTGATAGGATTAATATTTTTACTTCAATAGCAGCATCCGCTTCGTGTCAACAACTTCTCCATTAGCTTCTAACCTATAAAAATAAATTCCGCTTGGTAAATGGCTACCCTGAAATTCAACTTCATAATTTCCCGCATTCTGTTTTTTATTTATCAGAGTAGCTATTTCATTTCCCAGCACATCATAAACTTTTAGGATCACATACTGAGCATTGGGTAATGAATAAGAAATTTTTGTGGAGGGATTGAAGGGATTTGGGAAATTTTGTTCAAGTGTATATTCTCCAGGTTGAATATTATTTGCAGAAATGTTTGTGGTTATCGGAGAAAATTTTACCGTAGCATAATCGTAATATGTTCCCACTCCCTGACTTGAACCGGTAAGATAAACACTTCCCTTTTTATCAATTGCCATACCATACACATAATCCAGTCTATCAGGTGTATTCCTATATGTTACAACAAATTTTTGATTTCCCTCATTATCATATTTTATTGCGCCATAGTGAGTGTTTAAATTAGAATCTATGTTTGCAGTTACATATACATTATTTGTGGAATCAAGAATTAAGATGGCAAGATTTGGTGCAAATGCATCAGTGGTGGGATATGTTTTTACCCATTGTATATTTCCATCGATGTCCAATTTAATTGTATAGTTATTTCCTGAGCTCCTTGATGCTATATAAACATTTTGCAATTTATCAACCGATATATCGTACCCGTTAGTTGGGGGATATATCCGTTTTACCCATATAACGTTTCCCGAACTGTCATATTTTACGGTGGCGCAATTGAAATTTGATGAAGCATCCTGACTTGCTCCCGTTACATAAACGTTTAAGGCATTGTCTGTAGTCAATGCATAGGATATATCATCTGCAAAGGGCGGTGGACCCGGACCATTATAGTGTCGAATCCAGATAATATTGCCTATAT
>JBBSDT010000573.1:0-1520 GCA_038240405.1 Ignavibacteria bacterium | reverse complement strand
GTTTTCAAATCGGTTATTATGTAAATAACGGAAAAACTAAATGGTATTTAAAACTTGAAAAGTATGGTTCAGACAATACAATATTTATCAATGATGTTGAAACATTAACAACGGCATTTCAAGGTGCAAAAGATAAAATTGAAGAATTAAAAAAGTGATAGATATTTTATTTCTCAAATAAAATTTAAATAACATGAAACCCTGCAATATTATGTAAGCTCCCCTTATTTTCGCTACAGTTAAAAGTATAATTTTCAATATTAGTTTTTTAATTTTTCAAAAGGAATTTGGATTTTATTGTATTCAACAGGAGGAACATATCCCAGCGATGCATGTGGCCTTGAGCAGTTGTAATCCAATCGCCATTGCTCTGCTTTATCTCTTACTTCGTTTAACGATGTGAATACATAAGCATTCAGCAACTCTCTTCTGATGTTGCCGTTACAACGCTCAACATATCCGTTCTGCATAGGCTTACCCGGTTGTATAAATATCAACATAATCGTATGTTCTTTGCACCATACATCAAGTTGCAATGATATGAACTCAGGACCATTATCAACGCGTATCATTTGTGGCAGCCCTCTGAACTCTTTTAAATATTCAAGACATCTTATTAATCGTATTGTTGGAAGTGAAGTATCTGTTTCTATATGCAATACTTCCCTGTTATAATCATCTACAATATTGAGCAGCCTGAACTTTCTTCCATCCCATAAAGTATCGTTCATAAAATCAATGCTCCACACTTCATTGATATTTTGCGGTTGAAATAAAGATTGCTTTATTCTTGCCGGTAATCTTTTTTTGTGCCTGCGGCGAATGTTAAGTTTCATGTCTGTATATACTCTGTATATGCGTTTATGATTCCAGTTAAATCCTTTTCTTCTGATGCGGTAATAGCTTTGCCAGAAGCCAATGGAAGGATGTTTATCAACCAATAATTGAAGTTCACTGATGAGTTCATCATCCTTCTTTGGCTTTCGCTTATAACGGCTGCTGCTTTGTGGTAGGCTTACTGCTTTACATGCCTGTCGCTGGCTGATCTTATGAGTTGTAACCATATAATCAACCAGGCTACCTTTTTCGGCAGACATTAAAATTTTTTTGCTACCGCATCTTTAAGAGCTTCATGCACTAAACTTAAATTTGCATACATCCGCTTAAGCCGGCTGTTCTCTTCCTCCAACTCTTTAAGCTTCTTTAATTCCTGCACTTCCATACCACTATAGCGTTGGCGCCACTTATAAAAAGCTGCTGTGCTTACACCTAATTCCCGACATAAGTCTTTGGCATCTCTGCCATGCTCATGTTCCTGGATAGCTTTTACAATTTGTGTTTCTGTGAATCTTGTCTTTTTCATATTTACTCATTTAAAATTAACGGTTTGTCAACTTTTAAATGAGCGATCTTTTGGGGAGCTTACATTAATCCAATTATTCTTGGACAAGGTATTCCATTATTTAAGGACATCAAAGACAAAATAAAACTAAAATTATTGACTACCCGACAATTTACCT
>JBBSDT010000572.1:0-1521 GCA_038240405.1 Ignavibacteria bacterium | reverse complement strand
TCTTGCAGAATTCGGAAATTCTTTGTCTTGGAAGTCTTTTTAAAATGGCAAAATCTTTTAACCAAGGATATTAAATATATAGATGACAAGTACAAACATTATTTATTTAATGCTGTAAACAATAACGCAGGGAAGTGTTATATTGCCGTTTATTTAAAAATAATATCGGCATAAAATATTCAAATAAGATATATGAAAGTATAGTTAATTGTGTGCAGGCAGAAAACGAATGTGTAGTAAATGATATTGAGTTTATCCATACAGGTTATCAAGAGACCGATGTGTCTAAGGAAAAATTAGCAAGGAATAAAAAAATACTTTTAACCGATTACAATAACCCGCACAGGAATTATTATTTAGCAAATGTTTGCTGCGGGCTTGGGGATATTTCAGAAGCTGTAATGTATGCGGTTTTAACTATGAGGTGGTTTTAATCTTTTTAAGCATTGGTTAATTGATTATTTTTAACTTTAAATGTTGAGAAGCTATAATGTTTTTAATTGTGTAATAATTTAAATGATTGATTTTAAAGAAATCCTAGACGGTGAAAACTGGGAATTATTTTGTAGAGATTTTCTCGAAGAAATTGGCTATAGGATTGAAAGTCCTCCTGACAGAGGTGCCGATGGAAAAAAAGATCTTATTGTATCTGAATACATGAAAGGTAATTTCTTTGAAGACAAAATTAAAATATTGGTAAGTTGCAAACATTATGCTCACAGGAAGAAGAGTAATTCAGTAAGCGAACGCGATGAACCTGATTTGTTTGGCAGAATAAGAAGGTTTGGATGTGACAGTTTTATTGGTTTTTATTCTACTATTACAACAACAGGATTGAATTCAGGGTTATACCAACTTAAGGAAAAGAATGAGATAAAAGATTATATGATTTTTGATCACAAAAAAATTGAAAAATATTTAGATGAACATTTAAGCACCAAAGAGTATCATGATTTAATCAAAAGATATTTCCCAGAAAGTTATAAGAAAATATATGCGATATTTCCAGTTATCGGAGATTATGTTCCACTTAAATGTTCATCTTGCGACAGAGATATATTGAAGAATATTAACGATCCGAATTATTCCGCGAACCTCTTAGAAGTTATTATTGAGGATTCAATATCTAAGGAAAAAATATTTAAACGCTTATATACTGTTTGCTCTAAAGATTGTCAAACTAAGATCAGTAAAAAATTAAATAAAATTGAAAAAATATCTTTACGAATTACAAATATTGAAGAGTTGATTGTTCCTGGAGAATATCTTAAAATGATTCATGATTCTATGGATAAGAATAATCACTTAATATATCTGAACAATACTTTTGAAGATAAAAAACAATTAATCACTGCGCTTGCTCAAAGGGTGTTTAGAATTGTTAATCCTGAAAACAGAAAAATAATTGACAACTCAATAAAAACATTATGAAATTTATTGACTCAACAGACATAAAACAGTGGGCAGATAGAAAAGATTGTCAACAATTCCTTTCTTATTTAATAAAAAGTTTAATTAGGG
>JBBSDT010000571.1:0-1526 GCA_038240405.1 Ignavibacteria bacterium | reverse complement strand
TGGTCTGATTCTGTTAGGTCTTCTTACAAAGGGTATTGCCTCCCTTATATGTTCAAGGTTACAGATCCAGGTTACCATTCTTTCTATCCCCAGTCCAAAACCCGAATGAGGCACGCTGCCAAACCTCCTGAGATCCAGATACCATTGGTATTCATCCAACGGTAAATTATGTTCTTTGATTCTTTTCTCAAGTTCATGCAGGTCATCCTCTCTTTGTGAACCTCCTATTATTTCTCCAAACCCTTCCGGCGCAAGTACATCAACTCCCAATGCTATTTTAGGATTTTGCGGATCTCTTTTCATATAAAATGATTTCGCTTCTGCCGGCCAGCGATGCACCATTACCGGCTTATCGAAATCTTCCACAATTGCTTCTTCATGAGGCGCTCCAAAATCTTCACCCCACGGAAACGGTCTTATTTGCTCTTCTCCGTTATCTGTTTTTCTTATCAGGGGTATGTCTTTTTTTCTTAGTATGTCAACAGCTTCATCGTAACTGATTCTTGGAAAAGGCTTTTCAACTTTTTCTAACTTAGTAGTATCTCTGCCTAAAATTTCAAGCTCGGCTTTACTGTTTTTCAAAACTCTCTGAACTACATAAGTGAGAAAATCTTCTATCAGATCCATATTATCACTGATATCAAAGTAAGCCATTTCCGGTTCCATCATCCAGAATTCAGTAATATGCTTTCTTGTCATAGAGTTCTCTGCCCGAAAAGTTGGTCCTAACGTATAAACTTTTCCAAGTGCAAGCGCTCCTGCTTCAGCATACAGCTGTCCTGATTGCGAAAGGTATGCTTTGCCTAAATCAAAATAATCTGTTGAAAATAAAGTAGATGTTCCTTCACATGCATTAGGTGTAAAAATCGGAGTATCGAATAATATAAAACCATTATTATACATATAGTCTCTGATAGATTGTATGATTTCATTTCTGATTCTGAGAATAGCTGATTGCCTTGAGGAGCGGAGCCATAAATGCCTTCTGTCCATTAAGAATTCCACACCATGTTCTTTTGGAGTGATAGGATAAGGTTCTGCAATATGAATGATTTCAAGTTCGCTTATCTGGAGCTCATATACTCCTTCTTTCTTGGGATGTTTGGTGACTTTTCCTTTTACAATAACGGAAGATTCCTGTGTCAGCTTTGAAAAATCATCCCATACTTTTTCCGGTACAAGACTCTTTACCACAACTCCCTGAATAATTCCCGTACCATCTCTCAATTCGGGAAACATGAGCTTGCCGGAAGAACGAATATTATAAAGCCAGCCTTTAATTGTTACCTCAGTATCAACATAATCCTGAATCTTGTTGACGTATATTTGCATTGAATTGGTTTATTTAGTTTATTCTATTAATTTAGTTAATATGAGGTTGGAAAGAAATTCAGAAGGATAAATATGAAAGAGTTAACCTCACCCCCGGCCTCCACTGCGAAAAAGAGTTTGTCTCAAAACATAACTTACTACTTACAAAGCCACAGGTTTGTAAGTAAACTGGAGCAGAATTAAACCTTCCCAAG
>JBBSDT010000570.1:0-1526 GCA_038240405.1 Ignavibacteria bacterium | reverse complement strand
GAAAATACTGAGCCTTCAACAGGAGCCGATAAGGGAACAACAAATACTAAAAAAGTGACAGTGAACCAGGAAATAATTGAATCAACGGGGCAAAAGGGGAAAGATACTTCCGGGGATATTTCCAAATAATTATCCTACTCAAATAAATTTGGTAATGTGGTCAAAAATGGTTGGTATTTTTTCAATAAAATTTCTTTTATTCGCTTGTCAATTTGAAGAGGAAGCAAGCTCTGCTGGAGAGCAACTTGCCAGTAATAAGATTGATGAATATACTGTAATAAAGGTGGAAGCAATTGTTTCTGCCTTTTTATTTACAGGTATCCTAAATGGCTAAAAAAACTCAAAGCCGAAGGCTTTTCAAATGGAGAAACCATAAGACAAATGATTTTTTATTAACTGCTGATAAGCCTCTGTGTATTTTTAAATTTGTTTTTAAATGACCGAAATATGAATCGATGCCATTGGTTGATTTAGGTATAGCTGGTGTTTGAATAAAATGAAACAGATCAGGAATAGCATTCTTAATTGAGATAGCGGATCTTCTCAGCTGCCGATGTTTATACCACCATCTTCCGCTTTGTTTTCTATATACCTTTTCTTCTATTATGGATTTGTATTTTATGTACCAATGGTTAAAGGCTATAATCCACATATTTTGTTCAACAATGTTTTTTATATGATGCAAAAGGCTTATGAGGTATCTGAGTTCTTTTGCCGCTTCAGATTTAGGTTTACGTGTCAGCCAGTTTCTTACATTCCTTTGTACATGCACTGTACAGCGTTGTAAGGTTACTTGTTCATATACTTTTCTTACAGCCCTTATGATAGATTTTTTACCATCACATGTTACAGAGAGTACTTCAATTCCAAGAGACTTTAATATCTGTAAGTCTTCTTTTAATTCCTTATAAAATTCATTGGTAGAATAACGGAAGTAAAGCGCATACCGGTTAGCGCTGTCATAATATAATATCAGGCATAATGTGCGGCCAAAATAAGTCCCATCAATAATTAAACGAAGCCCTGTTTTGTATCTGATAATAAAACGGGGAGGCTTCGACAGATAAACTTTAAACAGCCGCTGAAGTGTACTTTTTGAATACCCACTTTCTGTTACCAGGTCATTAAACGTCCTTCGCCCTAATACCCATTTGGTAAACCAGATAAATTCATTTGACTCTTTAACACCTTTATTATTTCGGGTAAAAAGCAAACCACAATTATTGCATTTAAACCGCTGATGTCCGTTTCTTTTACCCCATCTGATTACACGTAAACTGCCACACCCCCAACATCTTTTTTGTCATCTTTTGAAAACAAAAAAAGTTAATTGAAACCAATTTCAATTAACTTCTGTATAACTATTGCTGATATTAACTTTCAAAAGATTTTACCAACCATTTTTGACTATTATATCATAAATTTCTTTAGTTGTTTTTTTATCTATTATAACACAAACCCGCTGCACCCAACACTCCCGCATTATCCAAAGTCGAAACTTCTATTTTCAAATGTTCCAATGCCCT
>JBBSDT010000569.1:0-1544 GCA_038240405.1 Ignavibacteria bacterium | reverse complement strand
AATTCTTTTAATTTTAAAATATATTCTTCAGGGCATATCTTGTAATCCTTTATATCATTCGCATTTTTTCTCGCAACTTTTATTTCTTCTTTCACTTCTTCGTATCTGAAATTAAGTTTTTCAGCAACAGCCAATTGTTTAATGTTATTCAAATATTTTTCTGAATAAGGTATGGTGTACCATTTATTCTTCGTGTCCCAATAATGATAAGGCAATTGATTAATTGCTTTACTCAAAGTTTTATTAAATCCGAAAATTAATTTTATTCTTCCTTTGTTTGTTTTAATCGCCACGAATTCATCTTTAGCAACTTTTCTGATTTCATTTTTATCAGCCGTTTCAATTGCTTCAATAACCGTTATTGAATTTATCCTGTCTTTAAAATATTCTTTGATAACCTCAATGTTTCCGGGATATTTAGGAATAATCCAGCAAAAATTCTTTTTATCCCAACGGCTGAAACGCATACCCAAAAGGAACTTTGTATCAGTATCATTTTTCGGACATTTTATAAAAAGTCTGCGCTCGGTAATTTCAATAGTTATTTTTTTTGCGGGCATTTCGGCACTTCGGCTCCGCTCAACGACCGAGAGTACAGGCACAACGACCGTGACAGGATCCATTGGCACATCGGCACATTGCTTAATTCCTAAATTAGTTATTAGTTCTTCCAACAATTTTTTATCTGCCGGAATATGCCATGCTTTGAGTGTACTGCTCCAGCGTCTTCCGTTCAATTGTTTAACAACAGTAGCAAGCCGTTCGTTCATATCAAATTCCAGTTTGATGCGTTGTTCTCCTTTATGTTGAACAGTGGAAGGTATAATGCCTTCTTTTGTCAAATGCTTTTGGATTTCTTCTCCGTTCATGTCACTTATAATCAGGTTATCCTTATTTCTCTCATTTGGGTAGATAAGGATGGTTTTATCCTACTTTTCAAAACTATATTATTAATCATTGTTGTCCGATAAAAGTACAAAATATTATTGACACAAACGTAATTGCCTGATTATTAGGCGATATTATTTGTATTTGTTTTGTTTTTGAAAAGTAAGCGCCTTGTATCAACCAAGAAAAATTATCTTCAGTAATCCCGGACGCCAGCATAATCCCGTAAACTGCTGTGCAATCCCGATCTATCGGGACTTCAGGGCTGCTCACGAGTTCGCCTGGCGCGCAAATTCAGTTAAGCTCGTGCGAAGCGTTCGTTTGTCGGACACTGAACGTACGCGAATGCATTCGATCCTTGCTCTCGAAACAATGGAGCGCGAGTGAGGAGTTTCTTGATGTTGAGTTGTTGCAATAAAGGATAATACGGATGTTTGGTATTGCGAAAAAGATTCATGATTTGGAGATAGCTGCATGGCACACGTTCCCTGCGCACAAAAGCTTTACTGCAAACGAGCGCCTGAAGGGATCGGGGTTCTTGATATCTAAAACTCAAATTGATTTATTTTTACAAACAGAATGATCATAGGGGTACGACCGCTTTTTATTTTTTTAATTCTAGTTCATTTCGCGCAGACCTGCCATTCACAGGGGTT
>JBBSDT010000568.1:0-1547 GCA_038240405.1 Ignavibacteria bacterium | reverse complement strand
TGTTTAACTTAAACAAACGTTTAATTTAATTTATTCGAACAATGCAAATAAAAAAAACGCCCCTCTAAGAAGGACGTTTTTAAAAATAATTTATGTCCCGTCCTGAAATAACGATACAGAAAAAAACATCGTTATGGAAAAACAAAACAGTACGTATGTAAAACATACACAAAGGGACTACAGCCTGTCTTTAAAACTTCAAATAGTTCAAGAGATAGAACGCGGAGAATTATCCACTAAAGCAGCGTGCAGGAAGTATGGCATACAAGCTCGCTCAACCATTATGAGTTGGTTGCAAAAATTTGGCACCTTTGACTGGGAAAATCAAACCCCATCAAACATGCCCAAAACACCAGAGCAAAAGATTATAGCACTTGAACAACAGGTAAAGCTGCTGGAGAAGCAGAAAGCCTATCTGGAGAAACAAGTGGAAACGGCTGATAAAAAGGCAATCATTTTTGATATGATGATAGACCTGGCTGAAAAAGAATACAACATTGCCATCAGAAAAAACTCCTTACCCGGACAGTCAGCAATTACAGAACAGAAAACAAAGAAACAGTAGTTTCTACCTGTGCATTGTTCGGGGTTAATCGGCAGGTATATTACCGTAAAATAAAAGCAAAGGCAAAGCGACAAAGTATAGCAGAGCAAGTAGTGAAATTAATAGTGCCCATCAGAGCAAGAATGCCGCGCATAGGAACAAGAAAATTATATTACCTGCTGCAAAAACCATTGGAAGAACTACAGGTTGGCAGAGATAAATTATTCAGCATCTTAAAAGCAAATCATTTAATACTGCATCCTAAAAAGAGTTATAGAGTGACCACTAACACCTATCACCGGTTTTACAAACACAAAGATTTAGTGAGCCAATTAACTATTCATCGTCCAGAGCAGGTGTGGGTATCAGACATTACCTATGTTGCAGCCGGATCAGACAACACCTATCTGGCACTTATAACCGATGCGTATTCAAAAAAAATTGTTGGATATGATTTATCCAATAGTTTAAACACAACAGGTGTTTTGAGAGCTTTACAAATGGCTGTTAAAAACAGAAAGTATGCTAAAGAAAATTTAATACATCACTCTGACAAAGGCATACAATATTGCTCCAACGAATATCAACAAGCACTATCAAACAATAATATCTTGTGCAGTATGACAGAAAAATATGACCCGTACTCAAACGCAGTTGCAGAGCGGGTAAATGGGATAATTAAAAACGAATTTAATTTAGAAGCCTATCGTGTAAATTTAAATGTGATGAAAGAATTAGTCACAGAAACCATCCACATTTACAACAGCGAAAGACCACATTATTCTTCCCACTTACTAACTCCCAATCAAATGCACAAACAACAAACAATTAAAATGAAAACTTATAAAACAAAAAACAGAAGTCAGTTCGAACTGACTTCTGTTTAAATTTAATTTACTTTTGGCTAATAAATCTGTATCGCTTTTTCAGGACGACACAGTAAATGTGAAAATATTACTTAGCGGATATATTAAAAAAATATTGTCATAAATTAATTACTCAG
>JBBSDT010000567.1:0-1548 GCA_038240405.1 Ignavibacteria bacterium | reverse complement strand
GTGGCAAATATCGGGTGGTTAAAACGGTAGGCAGTTCCGGTAATCCAGTTGTCATTGATGCTTTGTTTAAAGAAGCCAGACAATTAATTCCTGCACTAACCGGGCAACAGGTTTTAAATTTTGATGTGCAGCAGGAAAAGAGGTTGATAGACTTATTTTATAATAGCATTACTGAAATACGATTAGCAGGGCCGGAGTTGTTGTTAGGTAAGCTCTTTGATGAAATTGGTTTTAATAAAATAAAAGAGGACTTGTTTCGTCATTTAGTGATAGCCCGGTTATGCTATCCGGTAAGTAAACTCAAGACAACAGATTATCTTTTTAAATACAAAGGCATAACCATAGATGTCGATAAAATATATCGCTACCTGGATAAGCTCAACAGCCGGCAAAAAGAAACGATACAAAATATTAGCTACCTCCATACATTAGCGCTATTAAACAATAATATTGGTATTGTATTTTATGATGTTACCACTCTGTATTTTGAAATAGAAGATGAGGATGATCTGCGCAAGACAGGCTTTAGCAAGGATGGAAAACATCAGCAGCCCCAAATTGTATTAGGCTTGCTGGTAAGTGTGGATGGTTACCCATTAGCCTATAAAATTTTTGAAGGAAACAAGTTTGAAGGACATACGATGTTGCCTGTTATTGAAGCTTTTAAAACAAAATATCAATTACAAAAATTAGTAGTGATAGCTGATGCAGGACTACTATCCAACGATAATATACATGAACTGCAAAGCAAACAATATGAATATATTTTAGGAGCCAGAATTAAAAATGAAACAGAAAAAATAAAGAAGCAAATTCTTTTGCTAACGTTACAAAACGGACAAAATACAGAACTGCTCAAAGATGAAAACACTAAACTCATCATCAGCTACTCAGCCACCCGGGCTAAAAAAGATGCAGCCAATAGAAAGAAAGGATTACAAAAACTGGAACGAAGTATTAGCAGCGGCAAACTTAGCAAGCGAAATATTAATAACCGGGGATACAATAAATACCTGCAGCTAAATGGAGAGGTGAATATCAGCATTGATTATGCTAAATACAAAGCCGATGCAAAATGGGATGGGTTAAAAGGATATATCACCAATACCAAACTTTCAAAAGATGAAGTCATAGAAAATTATGGGCATCTGTGGAAAATTGAAAAAGCATTCCGCATATCAAAAACCGATTTGCGCATACGCCCCATCTATCACAGGCTCCGCCATCGCATTGAAGCACACATCTGCATTGCCTTTTGCGCTTATAAAATATATAAGGAACTTGAAAGACAGTTATCTGAAAAAGACGCAACCTTAACCCCTGAAAAAGCCATAAATATTGCCAATACGATATTTAAAATAAGCATCCTCACACCTATATCAAAAACAAAAGAATCAAGATTGCATTTACCCAATGAAGAACAAAAATATTTACTGAAATTGTTTAAAATTTAATCGGGTGTCCCAATGCGGAAAACAGGCGTCCTTTTCTCATTTAACTATTACATTTCCTCTTATAATGGATAGTGCTTTTCCGTGGCGAGCAGTG
>JBBSDT010000566.1:0-1560 GCA_038240405.1 Ignavibacteria bacterium | reverse complement strand
CTCTCCTTCCCAAGCCCCAGCTTTCTCAAAACATCTCTCCTTCCCAAGCCCCAGCTTGGGAAGGTTTAATTTTGCTCCCAGTTTACTTACAAAGCTGGGGCTTTGTAAGTAGCAGGTTATGTTTTGAGACGAACTCTGTTGGAGGGGTGAGGTTGGAACCTTGCGAGTACAACATTTTTTTTAAAACCAATAAATAAAAAACAGCATGTTTGAACAGCAAAAATACAGGTTAAAGGACTCAAAGGACAAAATAGAATCTTTACGGAGGTTTCTTTGAAGTTGACAAAAAAATAACAAAGATAAAAGAACTAGAAAGTCAATCACAGGTAGAAGACTTCTGGGACGATAATAAATCTGCTCAAAAAATCTTTCAGGAAATATCCAATCTCAAAAAATGGGTAGAAGAGTTTCAATCTGTAAACAAGCAGTTCACGGAAATCAACAGTTTAATCGAGATTGCAGAGTCAGAAAAAGACGAATCTCTTGAACCCGAAATCGAAACCGAAATAAATCAGTTCGAGAAAAGATTATCGGAAGTTGAGTTCAAGAATATGCTTTCCGATGAAGACGACATTAGGGATGCAATTATTACAATAAATTCGGGTGCGGGCGGAACCGAATCTCAGGATTGGGCGGAAATGCTTTTGAGAATGTACCTGAGATATTGTGAGAAAAATAAGTTTAAGGCAAATCTAGTAGACAGGCTTGATGGTGACGGAGCCGGAATTAAAAGCGCTACAGTGGAAGTAACAGGAGAATATGCTTATGGATATTTAAAGGCTGAAAACGGTGTGCACCGGCTGGTAAGAATTTCCCCTTTTGATTCTAATAAAAAAAGACACACTTCCTTTGCGGCAGTCTATGTGAGTCCTATTATAGATGACACTATTGAAATTGAAATCAATCCTGCTGATATAAAGATTGATACCTTCAGATCCGGCGGGGCTGGAGGGCAGAATGTGAATAAAGTTGAAACTGCAATCCGCATAACTCATATGCCTTCGGGTATTGTAGTTCAATGCCAGAATGAACGCTCCCAGGTTCAAAATAAAATGAATGCAATGAAAATGCTTAAGTCGAAATTATATATGGTTGAAAAAGAAAAAGAGCTGGCTAGACTTGATACTATTGAAAGTACAAAGAAAAAAATAGAATGGGGGAGTCAGATCCGCAGCTATGTCTTTCATCCTTATAACATGGTGAAGGACCACAGAACGGATTTTGAAACGAGCGATACACAGGGAGTGATGGATGGGGAAATAAGTGGATTTATAAAGGCGTTTTTATTAAATAAGTAACGAAGGTTTTTTAAAGAAGTTTGAATATCACAAATTAAGAATTTTTCTTACCTCCGTCAGAGTCACTCGCTGAAGCGACCAGACTCTGAAGGGGGTAATTAAGATTTGAAACTTTGGAATAAAGAGTTGAGATTTTGTAATTAAGGCGTGAGAATGCGCAACTAAGACCTGAAACTTTCAAACTAAGACTTGAAATTATAAAACTAAGACCTGAAATTATAAAACTAAGACCTGAAATTATAAAACTAAGACCTGAAATTAT
>JBBSDT010000565.1:0-1564 GCA_038240405.1 Ignavibacteria bacterium | reverse complement strand
CAATATAGATTATATCTCCCTTGCTATCTTTCAGACGGAAAAGAAATTTTTCTAAATTGCTTTCAAACAGATTTTTTTCCTTTTTTTCAAGTATTTTTTGGAAATGGAATATTTCATTATACTGATATCTTTCTTTTTCCAGTATAGGTATCCATCCCTCCATATTGAGTTCATTTACCATAAGTTTAAGCCATGCAAGAACGAGAATACCCTGTTGGGAAGCAAATAATTCCAGACCGCCTTTATAATTGATTGGAATATTGCTTTCCAATCCTTTCTTTTGAAGCCTTAAGCCGAAGCTTTTATTACGCGATAGCACACATATATCTGAGTATTTAACCGCTCTCTCACAAACTCTTTTCCCTTCATGGTCGAATTCTCTTATTTTATATTTATCATTGATTACAAGCTCTGAGATTTTTTTTAATATTAATTCAATTTCTGAATCCGGGGAATTTTCTTCAGCCTGGTAAAATTTAATTTCTGTCAGATCTTCCAGATTTCTTTGGGCAACAAGCGGCTTCTTAAAATTTTCAATGATATACTCTTCATTCATTTCTTCCTCCTCTTTTGCTTTGCATATCAAAGTTTTCCTGCTGAAATCAAGAATTTTCTGTGAGCTTCTGTAATTGTTTTCAAAAATTAACTTTGTAATTTTTTCCTCAGATACATCAAAAGTTATTCTTTCCTTTTCGTTATTTAGGATTTGTTTAAAAACGGAGAGTCTTTTAGAAAATTCTATAATATTTTCAATAGTTGTATTTCTAAAGCTGTATATTCCCTGCTTCCAGTCTCCGACCACAACTAAGTTTGCGCTTCCCTTAATCTCCTTAGCTAACAGCATTAAAAGCTGAAATTGAATTTCATCAGTATCCTGAAATTCATCTACCATTATATATTCAAAAAGGTTATTTGTCCGGACTTTTTCATCGCTGAATAAAGTTAAAAAACAAAACATAACCATAAAATCATAGTTAAGAAAATTCTTTTTTAGCATGTGAATTATATAAGAATGATAAATATGTCTTACAAATGCAATTATTTCATTCTGAGAAACATCACTAAATATGGTATCTGTAATTTCAGAATTTCCCCTTAAGCCTAAAATAATGCCATTAATATCATAATCGTAGTGCACGCTATTTTTTTGAATTTCTCTTAGTATTTTATACAATTTGTTTTGAATTTCCCTTCCGCTTGTTTTGTGATATAATGGTATGTTCAACTTTTGGAATCTTTCCCTGTATTTTTCAAGGTCTCCTTTCAATAATATTTCACCTTCATTGAACCATCCGTTTGAAGATGGAAATATTCCCTGACTACACAGCTTTTTGATTATATACAATACAGTCTTATAGTCATCATTCAACGATAAAAAAATATTATTATACTTATTCTCATTTTCTTTTTTGAAAAATGAATAAAATTTTCTAAAAAATTCATTTTCATAATACTGCTTTTCTATTACAGAAAAATTGTTTGCTAAAATTTCATCTATACCAAGATATTTTGGCGAATATGCCCCGGAGGTTTTAATTATTTTCGAACAGAGAGAATGAAAGTT
>JBBSDT010000564.1:0-1570 GCA_038240405.1 Ignavibacteria bacterium | reverse complement strand
TTTTTGTATCACTGTTGTCCGAGAAAATCATTAAAAAAAAGGTTGTAAATAGGGGGCATTAAGCCCCCTATGTTGTTATTTTTGTCTTTCCACAGAAAAAACAGCAACATGAACAAAAGTAGTAGTTTTGTCGGACAGCACATCTTCTCCCAGATATTATCGTTATCTGCTAAAGATAGCCTCGCTCATACTTTCAAAACAGAGGGGTCAGATAAATGGTACAAGTCCCTAAAATCCTGGGATCATTACGTTACGATGATGTTTGCAGTACTCTCCGGCTGTACGTCTCTTAATGAAATTGTAATGGGTTTAGGTGCTTTTGAAGGCAAACTCAACCATTTGGCTATGGCGAAGGTTCCACCCCGGAGTACGCTTGCTGATGCTAATAAGAATCGCAAAGCTGTGGTATTTAGCAAAATATATGAGCAGCTGGCTAGCCGTTACCGGTTACATTTGTCGGACAGCACATTGCCTCAAGGAGTGCTGTCCAAGCTATTTATTATTGATTCAACTGTATTTGGTTTATTTAAAGCTATTCTTAAAACATCTGGCCGTTCGTCTGCTGACGGGAAAAAGAAAGGCGGCATTAAAAAAAATACAATGATTGCGGCTACATCTCATACTCCAGTGTTAATAAGATTTAATGCAGCAGCCGATAATGATCAGCAGTTCTTAAAGTATGTTGATTTACCTACAGGGTCTTATTTGACTATGGATAAGGGGTACAATAATTACAAACAGTTTGCGCGATTCTCAGAAAAGGGCATCTTTTTCATTACCCGGCAAAAAGATAATGCTGTTTATACAACAGTATCGGAAAAGATATTGGGCGAAGGCACACCCCAGGCACTATTGAAAGACGAAATTATCCACCAAACATATAAGGACGACAGCAATAAAAAGCATATCCTGAAACTGCGCCGCATAGCGTGGTGGGATGGGCAAAATGATAGGGTGTACGAGTTCATTACAAATAATTTTGACCTTCCAGCCATTACAATTGCTGAAATTTACAAATACCGATGGCAGATAGAGTTGTTTTTCAAGAAACTAAAGCAAAATTTTCAGTTACAATACTTTGTAGGCGATAACCAAAATGCTATTGAGATACAGATATGGTGTGCACTGATCGCAGTATTATTACTTACTGTAATTCACCAGCACAATAAATCTAAAATGGCATTTAGTAATGTAGCAACCTTGTTACGGATACATTTAGCGGGTTATATCAGTATCAAAGATTTAATGGCATTGCATAACAAAAAGCGGGTAAGAAGAACTAAAACCGCACCCGATGTAGGCACCCTTTTTGCTTCTCCCTGATACCCCCTGCTTTTAAAAAGGCATTAAATAATTGAAGAAATAAACCATAAAATACTAAAAAATACGTTTTAAAGAAATTTATTTTTTCATATAAAAAATAAAAAATCAAATTGTCGGACGACAATGATTAAAAACTTATTTTCTTTTAAGCAGTTCTAACCTGCATTATTCATCAAAAAAAGGAAAAACCCTTGTGTAACTGGGGATAATTGTTTATCTTACAATTGATTAGAAGGAAATACACTAT
>JBBSDT010000563.1:0-1583 GCA_038240405.1 Ignavibacteria bacterium | reverse complement strand
AATATCTTTAGCCCGGATTATCGCCAGTACAGGACCGAAAACCTCTTCTTTTGCAATAGCCATATCCGGCGTTACATAATCTATTACTGTAGGACCGACATAAAATCCTTCTTCATTTCCTTCAACACTGACATTTCTTCCGTCTACTAAAACTTTAGCTCCGGCTTTTTCTGCTTCATTAATATATCTTTCAATTTTTTCTTTAGATTCCTTCGTAATAACCGGTCCTAAGTTTTTCCCGGGAATAATTTTTTTTGATTCATTACAAATTTTTTCAATAATATCATCTATCTTTCCGACACCTACCATTGCCGAGGCAGCCATACATCTCTGACCTGCACAGCCCGACATTGAAGCAGCAACGTTATTCGCAGTCATATCAGGATTTGCATCCGGCAAAACAATCAAATGATTTTTTGCTCCTCCGAGTGCAAGGCATCTCTTTAAATTTGAAGTTGACCTCTTATAAACGATCTTTGCCACCTTTGTAGATCCCACAAAAGATACAGCGGAAATACCCGGATGGTCACAAATTGCTTCAACAATTTCCCTGTCACCGTTTACAACATTGAATACACCATCGGGAAGTCCGGCTTCTTTAAGCATCTCTGCAATACAATTGGAACTTATAGGAACCTGCTCTGATGGTTTTAATATCATACAGTTACCCAGGGCAATTGCATTCGGAATAGTCCAATGCGGAACCATATGCGGAAAGTTAAACGGAGCAATTGAAGCAACCACACCAAGCGGCTTATGTTCGATCTGGCATTCCACACCGGAGCTAACTTCAAGAATTTCACCGGCGATCAATTGAGGCAAGGAGCAGGCAAATTCCGTCAGCTCAATACTTTTTTCAATTTCGGCTGTAGCTTAATCAATTTTCTTGCAATTTACAATATGAGTAAGAGTTGCAAGCTCCTTCAGGTTTTTTTCAAGAAGAGTTTTATATTTGTAAAAAACCTGGACTCTCTCTTTTATTGGAATTGCCGACCACTTCGGATATATTTTCGCAGCTGCATTAACAGCTTCGTCAAGATCCTTTTTGCCCGAAAGGGGCACAGTAGAAATTACTTTTCCATTTGAGGGATTGAGTATATTAAGTGTTCTGTGACCATTCTTTGTAAAATTTCCTGCAATATAATTCTTAACATCGGGATAATTTGTATTCATTATATTCTTTATATATTATTATTTTTAAAAAGAAAAGTAGAGTTTTTCTTTTTTAAATTAAAGGAAATATTGAAAATGAGAAGAGTTGAGAAGGTTGATAAAGAACACGATAAAATTTTTGTTGAATACTTACAAATATCAACGTGACTAAAATTATATCCCTTCAATAAAAAAGATTTAATTACCATTATAAAGTTATTCAGCACCTCCAAACTAAGTGATGGGAAAACAGTGGTTACATTTTTTTAAACCCTTTTGGGGAGCGTCCCTGTGATAACTCAATAGAAATGTCATGCCTTTGAACTCATTAGAAATGTCATACTCTTATTTTTAAATTAATGTAAAGCTTCAACGTAACGAAAGGAGGGCGTAGCCCGACTGAAGTTACGTTGAAAGTCTTGAATATATTT
>JBBSDT010000562.1:0-1605 GCA_038240405.1 Ignavibacteria bacterium | reverse complement strand
GTCGTAGAAATTTTATATAGGTATCCACAACATTGCTGCCCCTGTGAAAATCCATTCCCCACACACTTTCGGATATTTGGGTTCTTGTCATAATTCTTCTTTTATTCTTAAGAAGATACTCAAGTAGCCCAAATTCTTTTGCTGTCAGGTTAATGTCCTTTCCCCCTCTTTTGACTGAATGGCTTACAGGGTCAAGAATCAAATCGTCTATACTTAAAATTGTGTTTTTTTCGGGATCATTTCTCCGCAGCAATGCACGAACCCTTGCCAGAAATTCCTTAAACTCAAATGGCTTGGAAAGATAATCATCAGCTCCCATATTCAGCCCTCTTACCTTGTCTTCAGTTTCACCAAGAGATGTAAGAATCAGAATCGGAGTTTTAACTCCCTCCTCTCTAATTTTTGTACATGTTGCCCAGCCATCTTGTTTCGGTAATAATATGTCTAATACTATGATATCATATTCATTATTTGCTGCCAGGTATTGTCCTCTTAACCCATCAGATGCGATATCAACATTATAAGATTGTTCTTTTAACCCTTTTTTGATAAACTCAGCAATTTTTTTTTCATCCTCAATTAAAAGAATGTTCATTTTGACATTGATTATGTTATGGAAATTTAAGCATTATCATTTTAATAAATAATATTGAAGTGAATTCTTAATGTACTTAAACGATTGATAATTAACTTGTGGCAGGAATATTTCAGGCAGCTTTAATTGAGTTTAAAGTGAATTAACCCTGGAGTATAATGTGCCTATATTTGAATGTAGCCGAAAACAAGTTGGCATGTTTTATATACATAGTTAGTCTCAATTAAAAACACTTAGCTGGAGCGAAAGAGCTTTGAAATGAGAATGCGCTTGGCGCTTCAATATTTAATTTAATTTAATTGAGTAAGTTCTTATTTACCGATGCGGACATTGGAAACGGAGCTGAAAACTCCGAATACATTCAGAAGCCACAGAATAACGGCAATTACTACTACAATATTCAGGATGGATTTTATCTTACTATCCATCGGTATGAATCTATTGATCAGCCATAAAAGTATTCCCACAACGATAAGTGTTATTACTACCTGTAATAATGGCATTTGAGACTCCTTTATTTTTTAGTTGATATTAATATTAATTTTTGGATCAATATTCAATCCAAATTTCTCTTCAAATGTTTACTAACATTGCGAACATACCCATTGAGTAATGGAAAATCAATTGCGTATTGGGTATGGGGAATTGGGAATTTGGAATTGGGAATTTGGAATTGGGTATTGATAAGCGGAGAAAGATATTAAAGGCTTTTCCATAAGTCTTAATCAAGAAATGTCCTATTTCCGTTATATTTTTGAATATTTTAAAGTTTTTTGAAGTTTTCGCTCACCAGATTTGATAGTTCGCGATGGTGTTTCAGTTGTTCGCGATGGTGTTTCAGTTGTCCGCGATGGTGTTTCAGTTGACCGCGATGGTGTTTCAGTTGTCCGCTTTTGATTTTATGTATTTCGCACTACTGTTTGGTCTTTTCGCTTTTGTGTTTCTACTGTCCGCTTTTGATTTTATGTATTTCGCACTATTGTTTGGTCTCTTCGCTTTTGTGTTTCGAC
>JBBSDT010000561.1:0-1613 GCA_038240405.1 Ignavibacteria bacterium | reverse complement strand
TGTGCACTTATAACCAATTGCTATTTCAACTCCACCCGTAATATACACATTTCCTGAATCATCTACACAAATTGCAGCTGCACCATCACTCAAACTTCCGGGACCGGAATATCTTTTTGCCCAGTCTAGCTGAATTTGAGCCAAGCTTAAATTACAACTTAATAAAACTAATAAAAGAATTATCCTTTTCTTAAAATTCATTAATAACATTACTAGATTATTTTTATGATATTTTTACAAATTTTCCTTCTGATGGAATGGCCCATCTCCCTGAATTACTAAGGGACTTATCTTTCAGAACAAAAAGCATATAATATCCGGATAAGTGTTGTAGCATTAGGATCTGTAACGTTATAATTTGTTCACGTACCTTTTTGCGCCTTATCCCATTTTTCAAGAATTTCTTTCTCACGTTCTTCTTTCAACCCTGCCTTTAATGAATAGTTACTTCTTGTCTTGTCAAAATTAAGTGTATCTTCCAAAGTCTCTGCCAGCGGCCTGAAGATAAGCCGTCTTTAATGGCTCTGCGTGAATCCACGTTATTTACTCCTTCTTCATTATGAGAGACCCATAAAGGCAAATCTGCCCAGGGAGTAACATTTTCTTTCAATAAAAACTCTTCGGTGGCCCAAGTGAGATCCGGATTTTTACCTGAAACTTCGATGCATTCAGCGACAAATTTATTCCAGTTGAGATCATAATCCGGTCCTGTAGCGTTGTAAATTCCCGAATTTTTTTCTTCAGCTGTTTTAATAGTCCAGTCAGCGAGATCTTTGACATCAATAATCTGTATATTGCTTTCTTTTGCGTCGGGTAATAATACTCTTCCTCCTTTATCGAATCTGTGTATCCAGTAAGTAAACCGGTCGGAAGGATCATATTCTCCCACAATTAGTCCGGGTCTAATTATAAGAGATCTGTCTCCATATATTTCATTTATAACATTTTCACAAAGAACTTTTAAAGGTCCATAAGTATCTCCGTTAACTACCTGTACATTTTCATCTTCAAGCTTCCCTGTTTCAGAATTTTCATTTAAGCTATCTTTAGAAAAATCCTTGTATACGGAAATGCTTGAAATAAATATGTATTGTCCTGTTGAATCTTTCAGAAGCTCCGCTGATTTTCTTACTTTGCCCGGGAAGTAGCCGGAAGTATCAATTACGGAATCAAATTTACGTCCTTTTAATCCATCCAGGTTTTCATTTCTGTCCCCCCTAATTTTCTCAATATCAGGAAACAGACCAGGGTTATGTATTCCCCGGTTGAAAAGAGTTACATTGTGATTGCGGGCAAGAGCTGAATTTACAATATGCCTGCCGAGGAATACCGTTCCGCCTAATATTAAGATATTCATTTTTTATTTAGTTATTTAATTGAACATGTACGTATAAAAGTCAGGATTGTTGTGTGGAGTAGTGTGTAAGTTCTCATAGCAGTTCAAAATAATTTTATCCTTATTTAAAATGTAATAAATAGTTTCAGAAACAACCCCACCCTGCCCTAACCAGAGTCGTCTCAAAGCCTGGCCTGCTCCTTACAAACCCCAGCTTTGTAAGCAAAACTCGCACAAATTAAGCCTTCCCAAGCTGGGGCTTGGGAAGGAGAGATGT
>JBBSDT010000560.1:0-1615 GCA_038240405.1 Ignavibacteria bacterium | reverse complement strand
TTATATCACTTGCCCCGGAAGTTATATAAGAATAAAACTTATGAATGAAAATAACATAAAGAACCGGATAAGAATAAAAAAAAATGATACCGTAAAAGTAGTTTCCGGTAATTCAAAAGGTTCAGTAGGTAAAGTTCTGTTTATTGACAGGTCTAAAGGAAGAGTAATCGTAGAAAGTGTTAACATAATTCACAGACATTCCAAACCAAATCAGAAGAATCAGCAGGGTGGAATTGTTAAAAGAGAAGCTTCCATAAATGTCTCAAATGTAATGTTAATATGTCCGAAGACCAATCAGCCTACGAGAATAGGAGTGAAAATGATTACGGATGAAAAAACCGGAAAGACTTCGAGAATGAGATTGAGCAAAAAATCCGGAGAAATTATTATTTAGTTAATATATAATGGCCAAAACAAAACAAGAGAAAAAAAAGGAAAATGAACCTGTCAAAAAAGGACCGGCAAAGAAGCAGGAAAAATCCTCTGAAGGTTTTATTGAAGAGAAAGTTCCTATAAATCTGCTGAAACATTACCGGGATAAAGTTGTTCCTGAAATGATGAAGAAATTTAATTTTAAGAACGTCATGCAGGCGCCGAGGCTGGAAAAAATAAATATAAACGTGGGAGTAGGGGCTGCTACAGCTGATCCTAAATTAATTGAAACTACCGTAAAGGAAATAGAATCTATTACCGGTCAAAAGCCGGCAGTTGTAAAAGCAAAAAGGTCAGTTTCCAATTTTAAGCTTAGAGAGGGTGTTAACATCGGAGTAAAGCTAACCTTGAGAAATGCACGGATGTATGAGTTTCTTGACAGATTTATTAACATTGCAATTCCGCGGATAAGAGATTTTAAAGGGTTATCGGATAAAAGTTTTGACGGGAGAGGCAATTACAGCATTGGAATTAAGGAGCAAGTAATTTTTCCGGAAATAAATGTAGATAACGTCAACAGAATCTCCGGAATGGATCTGACATTTGTTACGACGGCTAAAACTGATGAAGAATCTTTTGAAATGTTGAAAAGTTTCGGGTTACCTTTCATAACACGAGAGTCCAAAAATAATTAATAAATAAGCTTAATAATGGCACGAAAAGCATTAATTGCAAAACAAAAAAGAAGAGAGAGAATAGTAAAAAAATATGCAGAGAAAAGGAAAGAGTTAAAAGATAAAGGTGATTTTGCTGCCTTACAAAAGCTTCCCCGTGACAGCAGCGCCACACGGTTGAATAACAGGTGCAACGTAACAGGAAGAGTGAGAGCGTATTACAGAAAATTCGGAATGTCCAGGTTAGTGTTCAGAGAATTAGCTTTACAGGGAAAAATTCCCGGAGTAGTAAAATCAAGCTGGTAGAATTAAAAATCTTAGGAGATACTTAAATGTCAATGTCAGATCCAATTTCAGATTATTTAACACGTATGAGAAATGCTCTGAAGGCAGGTAAAAAAAATGTGGACATGCCTTCATCACGTTTTAAAGAATCGCTTAGCAATATTTTGAAGAAGACTTCTTTTATAGAAGATTTCAAAGTAATTGAAACCGAGAAAAAATTCAAGATGCTTTCAGTCAAACTTAAATATTCGGATGGTGATAGCGTAATTCTTGGGTTGAGAAGA
>JBBSDT010000559.1:0-1617 GCA_038240405.1 Ignavibacteria bacterium | reverse complement strand
TTCAACTAATCCTTTCATCATTGTTTTATCTACGAAGCTAATCTAAACAATATTTTGTTTCGCTGTTTATAACAGTATAGGCTAATCGAAAATATTATTAATTAATTATAAAATGATTCAAACCTTTTTAGTAAGCGGCACGTCTATTTGTATGGCCATGTGGATAATTTTTATTTACTGCATTTATGTAGCAAAGTAAACGTATCTGTAGTATATCATCAAACACATGGTTTTCATTTTATCCACATCATGTAGCACTTTTACACAAAACTTGCTGCATATCTGCTAATTTTGCTGCTGTAACTATCTTTTTATGTCGCAAAAAAATAAACTTGGCTCCCGCATTGTTGAACTCCGTAAGACTAAAGACTGGTCGCAGTCGCAGCTTGCCAGTAAGGTAGGTGTGTCTTATGCACAGATAGGGCGTTATGAGACCAAAGGCTCGCAGCCTCCTGCGGAAGTATTAAAAAAAATTGCTGATGCTTTGGATAGCACGGTAGATTATTTAATTAATGGTGGCACGGAGGATAAGGCAAAGGCTTCCCTGGTAGATGCTGAGGTAATACGCTATTTTAAAGAAGTGGATAATTTACCGGCTGAAGATAAATCCGCTCTCCTCCGGGTTATCGGCGGGTTTCTTCGTGATGTAAAAACTAAACAGGCTTATGCTTCTTAAAGATAAAATAGAGAAGTATTGATAACGTACAAAACCTTTGCTACAAAATTATAGCGCTTAATTTATCCTTCTAATGATTGATTTTAGAGATTTTAATAAAAATTCTTTAGTCTTAAAACAGTCCTTTGAAGCATTTAAAGAAAAGGATAATATAGAATTAATTACAGACGAATCGTATAAACAAGAGTTAGTACAAAAGGTGTTAAAGTCAATAAATATTCCCTTTAATATAAAGGTATTTACATTTGAAAATCTTTTCAAATTCCATTTGCCAAAAGGTAAATTTTTTATTGCCCAGTGCCTATTGGATTATGGATACCCTTTAAGCCAAAGCGGATTTCCTTCATCAATTCATAAATATGACTTTCAATTAATTGGATTTGCAAATATCAAATTTGACTTGGGTAGGACTTATATCTATCCATTGACTGGTATGAAAGCAATGGTATTTAAATTTTTTAAAAAAAAACATATATTTCCCGAATTTAAAAACATTTAATTCCTCTTATTCTATAGAATCCGATAAACCTGAAGTTTTAAAAGTTGCACTTAATGAAGAGTTTTTAAATCTGGTATCAGGATACGAGAATATTTTTGTAACTATAAATAATTCTGATATGTATATTTATTTCAATGATAATCTAAAAATATTTCAATCTGAAGCAATTAAAGAGATATTAAGCAGCTATAAATTTTTAGTGTGATATAATAATTTAAGTCAATTAAGGCAATAACTTTCAGATTAGCGTTTTATATTTTTAAAATATTTTCGAATGTCTTCTTTCAGGATATTAATTATAGTGTCCCCTTGTTGGCGCAAGCGTCCGCTTGTGCCATGTAATAAAGATTATAACTTAATTCAACTAATCCTTTCATCATTGTTTTATCTACGAAGCTAATCTAAACAATATTTTGTTTCGCTGTTTATAACAGTATAGGCT
>JBBSDT010000558.1:0-1649 GCA_038240405.1 Ignavibacteria bacterium | reverse complement strand
TAAGTAATTTTTCAACAAATAACATTAAATGATAAAAATGAGAAAGGGAATTTTCATAACAACAGCATTCTTTTTCTTTTTATGTTCTCTTTGTATTAAGGCACAAGAATCAAATCCTAAAAGATTTACAAGTCCTTTGGATGAAGAAGCAGAAGAGAAAGGGGAATCACAAAAAACATTTACCGATTATGTACCATTTTATAATACTTCAGTTTTTTTAAATTACAATATTTCACGGGATACCTTCCCGCAAAATGAAACCTCTGTAAAAATAAGTCGAAAAGATCCTAACAGGGTGGTGGCTGCATGGAGGGATTTCAGAATCAGAGTTACTCCTGCTAATAGAAGAGTGGGGTATAGTCTATCAACTGACGGAGGCAATACCTGGGCTATAAGCCGGCTTCTTGATTCAACTCTTTTATCAGGATTTCCTAGAAATAGCGATCCTGCAGTCGGTATCGATTCAGCGGGTAATTTTTATATTGCTGTAATTTGCATCGGCGGTCCGGGCGCTTTAGCAGTTTATAAATCTACAGACGGTGGAGTAACATTTCCTTCCGCTTATTTAGTCGCTAACAATGGTTCGGAAGACAAAGAATATATTGCCACGGATTTAACACCGGGCAGTCCGTATTATAATAATATTTATATCAGCTGGACAAGGTTTAGCGGAACTACAGGTATAAAGCTCACAAAATCTACCAATGCAGGTTTAAACTGGACTCCTGCAGTTCCTGTAAGTGACGTTACAAGCGGGGTGCAGGGCTCGGATCTGGCTGTAGGTTTGAATGGAGAGGTTTATGTCTCCTGGTTGGATGGTACCGGGTCCGATGATATTGTTAAATTTGATAAATCAACTAATGGTGGTAATTCTTTTGGCACTGATATAACAGTAGCGCAGGGCGCTTCGCCTTTTATTCCCATAACCAGCAGCGGGGTGACTTTTCCATCAATTGCAACCGATATTTCAGGCGGACCAAGAAATGGAAATATATACATTACGTGGAGTGATGCAAGAAATGGTGATCCAGATATTTTCATTACCCGCTCAACAAACAGGGGTAATAACTGGTCTTCACCTGTAAGAGTCAACAATGATGCGGTTGGAAACGGTAAGCTGCAGTGCTGGCCCTGGATTGGGGTAAATGATTCCGGTAATATTGTCATTAATTTTTTCGATTCAAGAAACACTGCAAGCAACACCATTATAGAAGCTTACCTTGCTCATTCTACTGACGGAGGTATGACATTTGCAAATTACAGATCAAGCACCCAGGCTACCACAACAACTCAACCCAACAGCGACGTGCGTTTTGGAGATTATATAGGAGTTGATTATTATAAAAACATAATAGTGCCCGTGTGGACAGATGAAAGAGCAGGTGGTACTAATATGGAGTGCTATACTGCATTGGTTTCATCTCTGGTAGGAGTAAATTCTATTTCCGGGCAAATTCCTGATAAGTTTGAACTAAAACAAAATTATCCGAATCCGTTTAATCCAACAACAAATATTAATTTTGACTTGCCGCATCCCGGGTTTGTTAATCTTATAGTTTATGATATGCTTGGACAGCAGGTTGCAACTCTTGTTAACCAGGATTTAAAAGCCGGCTCCTTTAAAGTTGACTGGAATGCACAGGATTTAC
>JBBSDT010000557.1:0-1650 GCA_038240405.1 Ignavibacteria bacterium | reverse complement strand
CTTACTAGAATTATATGTGGCTTTTCTATCTTTTAGGATTAAGGGCTTACGGTTTTGGAATCCGTATGGCTTCTTTGTGGAATACTAAAGCGAAGGAATGGATTGTCGGTCGTCGCGGTTGGCGTCGCTCATTTGCCGAAAAATTTGAGGGAAAAAATGAGAAGCGAATATGGTTTCACTGTTCTTCACTCGGTGAATTTGAACAAGGTCGCCCGGTTTTAGAAGCAATAAAAAAGGAATATCCGGAACATAAAATTGTTTTAAGTTTTTTTTCGCCAAGCGGATACAATGTAAAAAAGAATGATACGATTGCGGATTATATTATTTATATGCCACTCGACGGTCCTGTGAGAAGCAGAAAATTTATTGAACTTATAAATCCGGAAATGGTATTTTTTGTCAAGTATGAATTCTGGTATTTTTATGGCAAAGAATTACATGAAAGGAAGATTCCTTTTTTCTGTGTCTCCGCAATATTTCGTCCGGGACAGGTTTTTTTTCATTCACTTGGAGATTTCTTCAGAAAAATATTGTTGCGCTTCACACATCTTTTTGTGCAGGATCAGGAATCATTGCAGTTATTGTATAAGGAAAGAATTACAAATGTTACTGTAAGTGGTGATACAAGATTTGACAGAGTGTATTCAAATTTTCTTTTGGAACATACAATTCCGCAGGTTGAAAAATTTTGCGGAGATAATGAAATTATGGTTTGCGGTAGTACCTGGCCGTTAGATGAGGATTTGCTCGCAGGATTTATTAATCAGCAACATCATGGAATGAAATTTATTATTGCTCCTCATGAAATTAATTCATCACAACTGCAAAAATTAAAATCTTCCATAAGAAAAAAATCATGTTTTTATTCAGAGATAAGTACTGCTGATATTGACAATGCGGAAGTGCTGATCATTGACAATGTTGGTTTGCTATCGCGATTGTATCAATATGCGGATTATGCATTTATCGGTGGAGGATTCAGTAAAGGAATTCATAATATACTTGAAGCTGTTGTGTATGGAATTCCTGTTTTCTTCGGACCAAATTTTGAAAAATTCCGTGAAGCACGCGATCTTGTAAAACTAAAAGGTGCTTTCGTAATTAAAAGTAAAGATGATTTGCAACAGAGAATTTCGGAGCTTTCAGCTGATGCAGAAAAGTACAATAAAATTTCAGAGATCAACAAACATTTTATCGCGGAAAGAAAAGGTGCAACGGATGTTATTTTGGGATATCTTCTGATGAACTATCCGAACAATTAGTCAATTTGTGAATCACTGTTGTCGGATAAAATTCTTTTTCTGCAGAAAAATCTAAGAAAAGGCTTACTTTTTAAAAGCTGCGTTTTAGGCATCAGAAATATTTTCGCTTCGTAAAATTTCTTTTAGTTTTCGTTTCGCCGCATCGGCTCAGTGATTATTCTTTCCCGGGAGAATGTTTTCTCATCCCTCAGGCCGGGTGGCCTCGACCATGAAATTTTTGTCTGCACCTTACGGCGGAATATTTTTTCTTATCCGCTAGTATTTCGATCAATCTTTATCTCCATGAAATAATAATTTGCGCAAGCTGAGGCCAAAAATTTCACGGTCTGATAAACCTGCTTGCGCCAGAATATTTCAAAATAAAATCATTTTTTTAGAGCACAGACTT
>JBBSDT010000556.1:0-1652 GCA_038240405.1 Ignavibacteria bacterium | reverse complement strand
TAATTTTATCAAAATATTTATGTATAAGAGTAACAGTTTCCGGGGAAAATGCATTTTCGAGAATTACCGCCGTCTGTGAATTTAATATTGAGAAGCATGTATCCAGATGATAAAAGACAGGGTTTATTAACTCAACCTTAACTATTTCAAAGTCTGTATAATGAGAAATCACTTCAAAAATCTTTTCATGCGTTCGGTATCCGTAACCGACAAATAAAATATTCCGGGAGTAATCCGGTATGCAATCACCCATTCCTTCAAAGAATCCGATGTCATTTCCTAATTCAATTACTTCATAGTCAAGTCTATGAAGAAACTGTTTGACATATTTTACTTCTTCTTCCCTTTGTGAATTTTTCATTTTACTTAAAATAGCCTTTTTGTTTCCGTTTTTATCAATAAAGGGAAAGCATTGATTTGCAGTAAAAACCATGTCCACAAGGTTTTCAACCGGTTCAATCAACTTTATTGCATATCCAAGTTTTTCATATACATTCTTAAGTCCTTCCCATTGATCCAATGCTGCACTTTTATTCACTCCACCTATATTATCTATCATAAATTCATTTCCATGATAATTAACTTCAAAATATTCAGGTTTACACATCAAAATATTGGCAGGGTACATTTCCGGGAAATAAAATAATTTATCATAAATTATTCAAATAATAATTAATTTGTTATCTAAATCTGTCCAGGTATGCAAGACAAGATTATATTTCCCTTGGGGGATAAATGGAGCTACTACCACGGATTCCCTTTACAATCTTAAGATAGGGAAAATCTGCAATAACTAAAACTCTGCCATAAGGTAATCGGTTATTTTATACCATTAGTAATAATAATTTTATTTCTACTTATTATTTACTTTGAAATCGCTAATTTTTAATTGTTAGGAATTGTGTTAAATTAACTTTGTTCTATCAAAACATGTATAAATCAATCTTAGTTGAACAAAAGGAAAGTATTTTAAAGATCACTCTGAACAGGCCGGAAGTTTTTAATGCATTTAATAAGGAAATGTTATTTGAATTGCGGGAAGTTTTTAAAAGCGCTTCAGATAATTCCGCAATCAGATGTGTACTTCTGACTGGTATGGGTAATGCATTTTGCACAGGACAGGATTTAAAGGATTTTAACGAAGAACAAATCACTTTTAAAGAGGTGCTGGAACAAAGATATAATCCATTAATAAAGGATATTACTAATTTACCAAAACCGGTAATTTGTGCTTTAAATGGTGTGGCGGCCGGTGCAGGATTGTCTCTTGCATTAGCTTGCGACTACAGAATTGCCGTTGAAAGTGCAACATTGATTGAAGTTTTTATTAATGTCGGACTTGTCCCGGACAGCGGGTCAAACTTTTTCCTGCCGCGGATAATAGGGTATGCTAAAGCCTTCGAGCTTTGTGCAATGGGAAACAGGTTAAGCGCTCTGGATGCAAAGGAATTAGGTCTGATTAATAAAATAGTTTCGAATAAGAATTTACTGGAAAAAGCTTCTTTTATAATGGCTAACCAATTTGCCAACAAACCTACTGTTGCAATAGGTAGTATTAAGAATTTATTGAATAAATCTTTTGAATCAACACTGGATGAAGTTCTTAAATACGAGGGAAAATTACAGCAGGAAGCAGGGGACACATTGGATTT
>JBBSDT010000555.1:0-1669 GCA_038240405.1 Ignavibacteria bacterium | reverse complement strand
TTGAATGCGCAAACTGAGAAAGAAGCAGTGTATAAGAACCAGTTGAAGAATTATCAGGAGTTTATGAAGAAATTAATTTCAGGTAACAAGATACTTTCAAGACGATTTGTCAAGTACCCCATTCTTTAGACAGTTAGTCTCACTAAGCGATTTTCATAATTTCTCTTAAAGACAACCGGTGCCATCTTTAAACTTGTATGAATTCTATTATTGTTGTAGTAGTAAATTGCCTGGTAAATCTCTTCAATTAATTCCTCAACTATTTCAAATCTGCTTATAAATCCCAAATCGACTTTAAATTGTGAGTAAAAAGATTCCTGAAATCCATTCTCCCATGGTGAACTTTTAGCGCTCATGGAAATAAGTATGCCATGCTTGTTGGCAAACTCCTCATATCGCTTGGAATCATACTCACTCCCTTGATCTGAGTGGGTAATCATTGGCATTTTCTCCGTTCGCTTGATAGCATGTCTCAATGCACCCAGAACTAAATCCGTATCATGAAAGTTGGATATATGCCAACCCACTATTTCCCGTGAATACATATCAATGAGGGTTGCCAAGTACAAGAAGTGTCCCTGGAATTTCAGATAGGTAAAATCAGATGCCCAAACAATATGTGGTCTGATTGGACAAAAGCCAATAATTTCATTTCTCCACTTTGTATTAGGCTTTCCATAATCCTCTGGCTTCTTTGGAGATTTTAACTGATGCCGATATGGCTTTATACCAAATTTCTTCATAACTCGTCTGATTCTCTTTTTATTGAGGTTAAATTCCATAGCTATCCGTTTATGTCCATAACTTGGATTCAAGCCTAAAACTATGATGATTTGCTTTTTCATTTCCTCATCAAGACTATCTCTTTTTGATTTGTAATAGAGAGAAGATCGTGATACTCCTGTATCTTTCGCTAACTGAGTTTTATTTGGTTTTTCACCGGTAGTTTTTACTTGCTGTTTCATAAGCTGAAGGATATGTTTACTTTTTTTTTGACCTTTCCAAATGCAAGGTTAGTAGTCCTATGATTTCAGCGAGTTCTTTATTCTCCCGCTTCAACCGATTAATCTCCAATGTGCCATGGTCAACTATGCTACTTCCTCTCATCCAGTTATATATGGTTTTAGTTGAAATCCCATGTTCCAAAGCAGCTTGAGCAACCGCTATACCTTCATCTTTAATCCTTCGCAGGATTTGTTCTTTTGTATCTTTTGGTATTGCGTGGAACGTACCCATAAATTATTCACCTCCCCCTAATAGCTAATTACTCTATTTTAGCTAATTATTACTGAGACTACGTGTACAGTTTATTGGATACCTGCCCTTCGTCGTGTTGTATGCAACAGTCTCGCTGTCTCGGCAACGTTTCCTTTTGTACTTTTGAGTATCTGCAAAATTGCCCGTCTTGCTGCCTGTGGACTAATGCCTCGTAACTCAGCGTAGTCCAAATGGATTCCAGCCAACATCAATTCCACCTCCTATCTCATCATACTCCACTTCCCCCAATTCCAAACACCTCTCTCGATACGTTACATATCTTTGCCGTTTGTGTATACCATGTGCTGACCCCTGCACAATGTGACTCTATGAATGTATTGACAAATCAACTGTACCATATAGAATACGCTTTATGGCTGAGCATGAAAGTTCACAGGAACACTATAATTTC
>JBBSDT010000554.1:0-1670 GCA_038240405.1 Ignavibacteria bacterium | reverse complement strand
TCAATTTACAGAGATGAAAAAATTTGTATTTGAATGTACCGACTATAAAAGTCATAAAGAAGTGAAGAGTTCAACTTACAAATTCCTAAGGTATAGAAACAGAAGAAATAAAAAACGTAATCTTATTAAATTGAAACGGCATTAGTATATAATATGAGAAAGCCATGGTTAGATTCTCACGGCTTTCTCTTCAAAATACGGTTCGCAATTACGGTCTTACTGCATTTACAAAGTTAGTTGCGTTGTTAAAAGTTATTATAACATCACTTAGATCCGCGAAGTTATCTCCATTAACGTCGGTCGGTATATATCCGGAAGCAAAACTTCCTGCATCATTATAAATCAATATTATATCGGAAAGATCAACTGTTCCATCCTGAGGAGAAACATCGCCGCTGAATGCGCAATACTTCGTTCCTTTAAGCTTAAGATTATTTCCAAAAGCCTGACTGCTTGCCGTAGTGAAATCATAGTTAAGTGAGTCGGAAATAAAGCTTACCGGAGAAGCATTCCAGGTTTCCAGCCCATTCCGGTGAAGCACCTGGATATAATAACCGGTTCCATTTACAACTCCTGCAAATGAAAATACTCCTTTGCCCGAAGTATTCAGAAGAGTTTTTGAAGTGCTCGCAACTGCAAAGGGCGAAGTTGAATTCCTTAAATTTACGGTTACAGTGTCTGCAACCATAGTATTGCTTATATTATCATACAAGCCCTCAATCAGGTAAGTTAAATTTAAAGTCTGGAGAAGGGTGATTTGCCCTCTGATCTCCCCTCCAGGTTGGAAGCTTGAATGAATATTGGCATACCAGAGTCCGTTCAATAGCTGAGTTTCCTGTGTTGCTGACAGTGTATTCGAATTGGAAAATGTTCCGCCTGTTACACCCAGAGGGATATTTGAAAATCCAATTTGAACTCCGGCAGTTTGTGTTATAGTTGCCGGACCATGAAAGTGTCCTGCAGATGAAGTCCCTGTAAGATTGCTGAAGGTAACCGTATAGCTTATTACTTTTGTAGCTGAATTATAAGTCCCGGTAATTGTCCCGGTCCCGGAAGTTGTAACGGGAGGAACTTCCTGCGCTCCGTTTATAGTATTACTGATTGGGAAAATAAAGGCAAAACAATTTTTTTGAACTGTGCCTAATAAAAGCAAAGCCAAAAAAACTTTTAATGCAGAAGATGTAATTTTTTTCATTCTCTCTCCGTATTTAAGTTTTGAAATAATGGTTTTATTTGCTTACGAAATTTTTTAAGGGATGGATTTTAAAGCATTTAAAAAACTTTTATAAATTTGATTATAATTTATAATTATTGTTATTAATCTCCAAATTTATAATATGATTATTTGTAGGTTTCAAACTTCTAAACAACTTAAATCCTCTACCGGATTTGCAGCGGTCAAATGTTTGGGGAATTTAAGAATTGAGCAAGGGATAAAAAAAAAGGGTTAGAAAAATTCTAACCCTTCATTCAGATATTAAACCAAATATAAACTACTTTATAAGAACCATCTTCTTTGTTGAAACAAAGTTCTGGTTGTTGCCTTGTGCTGTAATTCTGTAGAAGTACATTCCGCTGGATAAGTTAGAAGCATTGAACTTCACTGTGTAATAACCTGCATCTTTTACTTCGTTAACTAAATTTCCAACTTCTCTTCCTGAAATGTCATA
>JBBSDT010000553.1:0-1671 GCA_038240405.1 Ignavibacteria bacterium | reverse complement strand
CTTTTTTAGGCAGATAATAATTATAAACTATTGCCAAAAAGTATATTCATGTGAGAATTGCCATGGCGCTAATCAGCATCAAATTATACCGGCAGGCTAAAATAAAATGAAGAACCTTTGTCAAATTCGCTGTCTACCCACATCTTTCCGCCATGGCGCTTTACAATTTGAGAAGAAATATAAAGTCCTATGCCAGAACCCGCAAAGGTAGAGGCAACGCCACTTGCGCGAAAAAAACGGGTAAAGATCATCTCAATATCCTCCGGTAAAATACCAATACCGCAATCTGTAATGCCTGATATGACCTGGTGATCCTCTATTTTTATAATAACTTCTATTTTTTTATTTACAGGGGAGTATTTTATTGCGTTTATGAGTATATTATTGATCACCTGTTCAACCCGGTACCGGTCAGCTTTTATTATAATATCCCCTGGATGGCAGTTAAATATTATTTCATAATCCGGGTTTGTAATCCGTATATTTTTTATTACTTCGGTATATAATTCAATAACGTCAAAAGAAGTAATTTGAAGTTCCAGTTGCCCTGACTGTATTTTAGATACATCCAGCAGGTGAGAAATGAGTTCAGTTAATTTATCTACCTGAGCAGTGGCCCTGTTCAAAAACATTTTTTCCTGTTCTGTTTGTACAACGAGATCGAGTATTTGCAGGTTGGCTTTCACTACCGTTAGTGGTGTTTTTAATTCATGACTGGCCATTGACATAAATTCATCTTTATATTCTTTAAGCCTTTCCAGTCTTTCAGTAACCATCTTTTTTTGTTTTTCTAATTCTACTCTTTCCGAAATATCCCTGGCAATCTTAGAAGCGCCAATAATTTTTCCATTTGCAGTCTTAACTGGAGAAATGGTTATGGACACTGGTATTTCCTGTCCATCCTTTCTTATGCGTATTGTTTCTATATGATTTAACCTTTCACCCTTCCTGATTTTTTCAATTATCATTGCTTCTTCATCTAATTTAAATGATGGTATTATAATAGAAATATGTTTGCCTATTGCCTCGGAACAGCTATAGCCAAAAATATGTTGAGCACCGTCATTCCAGCTTGTAATGATCCCATTCAGGTTCTTACTTATAATAGCGTCATCAGAGGATTGCACAATGGAAGCCAGCAAAGCATTGTTTTCTTCAAAAGTTTTGTATTCAGTTAAATCACGGGCAATTTTAGAAGCCCCTATTATCGAATCCTCATGATTCTTAATTGGTGATACGGAAATTGCCACAGGAAAAAGGCTGCCATCTTTTCGCCTTCTGATGGTTTCATAGTGTTCTATTTTTTCGCCCTTTTTTATGCGCGATATAATATCTGCTTCTTCAGCCAGAAATTCTTCGGGAATAATAAGTGTAATGCTTTTGCCTATGGCTTCCCGCTCACTAAAACCAAAAATCTTTTCGGCTGAAGGGTTCCAGGTTGTAATGGTACCATCAATTAATTTACTTATAATCGCATCTTCCGACGAAAAAACAATAGCAGAAAGTATGTTAAGGTTGTTTTGTGAGATGTGTTGATCGTCCATCAATTTTAAGTAATATTATTTAATACCTGTAACTGTAAAATAAATCGAATTAACGGTTTATTATGCGTACCATGCAACTTTAGTACCGATTAACTTTACTTAATAGAATTTATCAAAAGTTGCCTGT
>JBBSDT010000552.1:0-1674 GCA_038240405.1 Ignavibacteria bacterium | reverse complement strand
CTTTACCCTCGAATTAAATTGAACATTGATAATTGATAATTTATTTTAGCCATAACCTAAAATAATTAGATGTTGCAAAATAATAAAAGTATAATTGATTCGGCTTCTGATTTTGTTTTTGAGCTTTTTAAGAACAAGCTTCCCGGAGTTTACGTTTATCATAATTACAAACATACTGAAGTCGTGGTGGAGGCAATTAGAAAAGTCGGAAACAAATCGGATTTGAATGATGAAGAGCATGAGATTGTAGCTCTTGCAGGATGGTTTCATGATACGGGTTTTACAGAGAGAAACGATAATCATGAGGATGCAAGTGTTGCGATTGCCGTAAATTTTCTTAAACAAAATAATTATAAAGAAGAAAATATTGAAAAGGTTGTAGGTTGTATAAATGCCACAAGGTATCCACAGGCTCCTAAAAATCTTATGGAGGAAGTTGTTTGTGATGCTGATCTTTTTCACTTGGGAAATAAAGATTATGATGATAAATCAGACCTTCTGAGAGTGGAATGGGAGAAGACAAATAACAAGCAATACGATGAAATTGACTGGCTAAAAATCAATATTGATTTTCTTACCTCGCATAAATTTTTTACAAGGTATGCAAGGAAGGCATTATCTGATAATAAAGCTGAAGCGCTTGTCAAGCTTCAAAAAAAATACCGGAAGCGGATTGAAGAAAGGAGTAGTGAGGAAAAGCAGAAGGAAAAAATTGATATTGAAAAACAAAAGATAGAAGCAAAAAAGGAAGCAAGTGCGAGATCCGACCGGGGGGTGGAAACAATGTTCAGAAATATTGTAAGAACACACGTTGAGTTCAGCGGAATGGCAGACAGGAAAGCTAATATAATGATCAGCATAAATACACTTATTATCGGTGGAATAGTAACCTTCCTTCTTAGAAAACTTGATACTGATCCCCAATTGACAATTCCTACTTTTATGCTTTTGGCCGTGAGCCTTACCTGTATTGTTTTTGCAGTTCGGGTTACCCGCCCGATTGTAACAAAAGGCACATTTACCAAAGATGACATTTATAAAAAAAGGACAAACCTTTTATTCTTCGGCAACTTTTACAATATGAACATAACGGATTTTGAATGGGGAATGAATGAATTGATGAATGACAAAGAATATCTCTATGGGAGTATGGTTAAGGACTTTTATTATCTTGGTCAGGTACTGGGAATAAAATATAAGCGATTAAGAATTTGCTATAATATATTTATGTATGGTCTAATAATAGCTGTCGTGTCTTATGCAGTTGCATTTGTTTTGACCCCTGTACAACCCTTAAATTTATTACAAAAATAATTTTTCCCATATAAAACAATTATATTTAATACGGCACGCCAAATCAAGTTGGGATAATCCGCAGCTGAAGGACCATGAAAGGCCTCTGAATAAACGGGGCAGAAGGGATGCTCCATTTATGGGAAAAATTTTAAGAAAGAAAAAAATTAAGCCCGATTTGATTCTTTCAAGCACTGCTGTCCGTGCGTTTGATTATGCTAAAGTAATAGCTGATGAGCTTGATTATAAAAAAAAAGATATCATTGCTACTAATGAGCTTTACATGGCTGATGAAAATGATATGCTCAATATTGTAAGGTCTATAAATGATACTTTAGACATTCTTTTCCTGATTGGTCACAATCCGGATATCACAGAATT
>JBBSDT010000551.1:0-1685 GCA_038240405.1 Ignavibacteria bacterium | reverse complement strand
GGGAAATAATCATCAAACAGCCATTTAAATTTTTCTTCGATATTTTCTACAGGTATATGCTCATATAATTCTTGTAGCTTATCAATTTCTTTAACAGGTAAAGCCCATTCTGCATCAGGAAATGATCTATGACGAGAAATAAATGTTCTTAGAGATTCTTTGAGCTCCTTTTTGTTTATTAAATTTGAATCAATTTCTGATTTTAAATGATTATAAAGTTTAATCCTATCCATAGTTATTTTAAAGTTATCGTAACTTGGTAATATCTTGGATAACAAATTGCCATCATTGCCAGCGATTAGCAGTGATCTGATTAGAATTTCTGAATGGGTTTTATGCATCTCGTTAAAAGTAACTTTGTTTTCTTTCCAATCGGATATTCCTCTCCATCTCATTTTAAATGTCGGATGCCCAATATCATGATCCTGTGGTAATAATTTTATAAGTAGTTCAAATGCTAATTCTGGTTCTTTTGCGATAATCAAGTCTAGTACAATAAGTCTTTGTTCTAAACTTGCTGAAGTATTGGGTAACCAAGGGAGGAAAATTTCCCGCAGAGTTGACATCGGTCTATTAGCCCATTTTCCACCGGGATCTAGTTTACTCAAACTTGCAAGAATTAAAGACACTCTAGATAAGCTTTTCGGGTCCCAGGCTAATCCTTCTAGACCCCATAGTAAACCTGAGTGATTACATTGTGAAAAAAATGTATCAACTCCTTCCTTAAATAATCCCATAATTGTTTTTTCCTTATTTAGTGAGTCTTCAATATTTGATAAAAATGCTTCGGGTGAAGCTTCGGCCAACTGCGGTAAAATATCAGAGATAGAAAACCATGTTTTGAAATTTGCATTATGCATCAATTTATCTACAATTCTATTCACAAATTCTTGAGAATTATTTATTGCGGTAACTTTATCTTCTCCATATACTCCAATTAAAATCAGTGTTTGTAATAAACCCTCTCTTAAAGACTTAGAATACTTTCTCAATTTACCATAGTATGACGCCATGTATCTTTCATCATCAGGCAACTCAATTTCAGGATTCACTTCTCCCAGTACATTATTTATTATTTCTTCAAATTTTTCAAAATCATTTTTTATGAGATGAGGTGCTATTGCAAACCATGCATCAATTGGTGAAACCAGTCTCCATTGGCTGTCAATATAATAAAACAATGGATCTTCTGTAAATTTATATTTTCTAATTTCACTTATATACTCATCATAATTTTTCTTACTCAGTATACTTATTATTTCAGTATCTCCAATTTCTTTATTTCTATCTTTGGGTTCCTCCCATCTTCCAGCAAGTAACGCTGGAATTAATTCTTTTGCGTTTTTTGCTCTTGCCCATTGAGGTTGGTTTATATTTTTCAACAATAGTCTTCTCAGAACTGAAAGACTTCTTCCACTTTCTTTTGAAAATCTATTTGCATCTTCTTCAGACAATCCGATTGCTTGTAATTGGCTAACCAATTTAACTCTTCCTAGAACTTGTAATTCTGCATCTTGATTTAATCCTGTTGAATCAGGTCCAATCGGCAGAAAAACATGATGTTGATTTTTTACAAATGCTTGATTTATGGCACTAACATCCTCGAAGTAATTTATCAAGATGTGATTCTTAAGTACATTTGACATGTGTCTGAATGTATCAATATTTGAAGCAATTACGCACTT
>JBBSDT010000550.1:0-1693 GCA_038240405.1 Ignavibacteria bacterium | reverse complement strand
TATGATGAAACTTTAAAGATCACTTCAGACTGGGCTTTTTTTCTGCTGGCAATAAATAAATACAATTATTCTTATCAACATGTAAAGGCTTTTGTCAGCAAGTTTAATCTTGATGGAATTTGCTCGCACAATAAATTTAAAAACACCATTGCCGCAGAAAAAGCTTCTATTTTAAAGAAATATTTTCCATCATTTCTTGATGATTATACAGAATGTGAAACGGCAATGGATAGCTTAACAAAAGCCCGGGAACAATTTGGTTACAGGGTTCATAATAAGATAAAAAAAATATTCTCTCCACGGAGTTAACCATCTCACGTTATTGCGAGGAGTCCGAATAAACTTTATTACAGAAAAAACTTTGACGCGGCGAAGCAATCTCATAATAAATTGCCAAAAACACAGAGCGACTTATTTTATATCTCTTAAAATTCGTTTGGTCAAATGTTTACTATGAGTTTGCTTCGTTTCGCTCGCAATGACGTGAACATATCGTTTAGGAAGTTCCTCAACCTAAGAATAGGCCGCTAATGAGTAAACCAAAAATATTTTACCTGTGCCCTGATAATATAAGACCGAGTTGGGGATTGGGAATTATTTACCACCATGTAAAAGCATTATGTGCTGCGGGATATGAAGCATACGTCATACATGAAAAAGCATATTTTAAAGTGGACTGGCTTAGTCTTGATGTACCAATTTTGTATTTGAACCAGTTACCAATAATCAATGTTGAAGATATACTTTTTGTACCTGAAGTGATGGTTAATATTGCCGGTTTAAAAAGTTTAGATTGCCGAAAAATTTTATTTGTTCAGGCCTCTTCTTTTTTATTTGAGAAGCTGCCGGACAATGAAACCCATAAAAGCCTTGGCTTCGAAAGTGCGCTCGTCACTATGCCACACATGATTCCTATTATAGAACAATTTACTGAGCTTCGTGTAAACCTTGTTCCCCCTTTTGTTGCAGATTATTTTTACAAAGAGAAATCAAAGCTTAATGAAAGGGAAAAGATTATTCTTATATTCCCAAAATTTCATCAGCAGGATTATGGAATAATTCGGCGCCTTATTAATGATAAGCTACAGCAAAATGCATCACTTTCTTCATTAGCCAAACAGGGTTGGAAGCTGATAGAGATGAAAGATAAAACCCATAAGCAGGTTGCTGAGTTGATGAAGAAAGCAACTTTTTTTATAGCAACAAATACCTTTGAATCATTTAATGCTTCGGTTGTAGAAGCGATGGCAGCAGGATGTATAAATGTTTGTTATGAAGGATTTGGCCCAAGAGATTATCTGGTTAATAATAAAAATGCATTTGTATTTAAGAACAATGAAGCCTTTGAACTTTGCAGACACTTGTTTTTACTTATAGATGAAGAACAGGAAATTGTATTGAAACAAATGAGGCAAAATGCATTTGAAACTGCGCTGCATTACTCTTATGAAAATACCCGGCAACAACTAATACAATATTTTGAAACTATCCTTTTTAAGCAACAGGTTGCATGAAAATATTTGCCATTATAGTTACTTACAACGGCGAAGTATGGATAAGGAAATGTTTGACAAGCTTAATACAAAGCAGCATACCTGTTACATTTTTTGTCATTGACAATGATTCAAAAGATGAAACAAAAGCAATAATTAAAAAAGAGTTTCCTGAAGTTCGTTTAATTGAAAGCAATTCT
>JBBSDT010000549.1:0-1709 GCA_038240405.1 Ignavibacteria bacterium | reverse complement strand
CTTAGAGGAGAAAATTTATAACAACTTTGAATTTAATAACGTTATAAAAATTTTGTCGTGTACATAGCTTTAACTCTTCGCAATTCTTTCTTAATTGAAAGATCTCTTTTTTCTGTTAATCTTTTTTCTTTGCTTGCTTTACTTAATTTTTTTTCGATTCTTTTCTTCTTTTCTTTAAGAGCCTGTTCTACTAATTCATCAAATTTCTTTATTGCCTTTTGTTTATTCAAATATTGAGAACGGGCGGATTGTGAAGTAATTCTCAATATTCCATTCTTGTCAATTCTGTTCGGAAACTTTAGCATTATTTTATTTTTTTCTTCTTCACTGAACAAAATTGAATTAATCACATCGAAGTTTAACTCGATTTTTGTTTCAACTTTATTAACATTCTGACCTCCCTTACCTCCACTGCGGGAAGATTTAAACATAAATTCAGATTCAAAATTTCTATTATCAAGAATACTCATATTCAAATAAAGTTACTTTTAATTTCCTGATATTCATAAGTAAACAAACCTACTTTTTAGGCCGGTATATATGTGTGCTTTGTCCAAAAAAAACTTCCGCCGATTCCATTAGCGTTTCTGATAAGGTCGGATGCGGATGAATAGTAAGTTTAATATCGGATGCATTAGCCCCCATTTCGATGGCCAGAACACCCTCGGAAATTAAATCTCCCGCACCTTTACCAACAATTCCAACACCAAGTATTCTTTCTGTTTCCGAATCTATAATAAGCTTTGTCAAACCGTCTGTTCTTCCAATTGTCATAGCTCTTCCGGAAGCTGCCCAGGGAAATTTTGCAACAGTATAATTTATTTTTTGTTCTTTAGCCTGCGCTTCAGTAAGACCGCACCATGCAATTTCAGGATCTGTAAATACTACTGCAGGTATTGCCTTCGGTTCAAATGTTACCTTATGCCCCGCAATAACTTCCGCAGCTACACGCCCTTCATGAGATGCTTTATGAGCCAGCATAGGTTCACCGACTATATCTCCAATGGCAAATATATTATTTACATAGGTTTTCATTTCTTTATCAACTTTTATAAAACCCTTTTCGTTCATTTCAACTTTTGTATTTTCCAGCCCCAGGCTTTTAGTATTGGGTTTTCTGCCTACACAAACCAAAATCTTATCAAATATTCTTTCACTTTGTTTTTTTTCTTTATTTTCAAAAATAACTTTAATTCCTTCCTTCACTTCCGATATACTTATTACTTTTGTTTCGAGCATTACAGTTTCAATCAACCGATTAATATTTTTTGAAAGTATGGATACGAGATCGACATCTGCTCCATTTAATAAGCGGGGAAGCATTTCGACAATTGTGATCTTCGTCCCTAATGAAGCGTAGACTGTTCCTAATTCCAGGCCAATATATCCGCCTCCGATTATTAGCATTGTCTTTGGAATATCTTCAATGTTAAGGGCCGATGTGGAATTCAAAATTCTCTTTGACTCTAGAGTTAAATCCGGAAATTTGACCGGGTAAGAACCGCTGGCTATGATTACATTTTCAAAATTAAAAATTTCTTTAGAATTATTTTTTTTTTGAATTTCAATATTACTTGAATCTGTAAACTTTGCCTGACCCTGAATATATTCCACCTTTCTTTGCTTGCTAAGCTGTCCCAGGCCCGTTGTGAGCTTGTTTACAACTTCATCTTTCCATTTACGCATTTTATTCAAATCAATTTTAGGGG
>JBBSDT010000548.1:0-1711 GCA_038240405.1 Ignavibacteria bacterium | reverse complement strand
AGGACATTACTATTCTTTATAATGGAGGATTTCGGGAAGAACGGGATAAAGGATGGGCAGTAGGATATTCGGGCGTTATACTGCTTTCTTCGGACTCAGGCAAGTCGTGGGTGCAAAGCGCATCATATCCGGTCAGGGATGCAAATATTACTGATATGCTTTTTTTTGATTCAAGTAGTGGCTATGCGGTAGGGGATCATAATCTTGTTTTATGGACTTTAAATGGTGGGGAAACATGGAAATCCCTTACTCAAAGCAATGACTTACAAAGGCTTCTTAAAATTTATTCTCCGTTCCCTGATACTGCATGGGTTTTGAGTTGGAATGGCTGGCTAATCAAGACGACCGATAGTTGGAAAACTTTCCATCAGGAGCCACCACCCGTTGTACCAAATGTAGATATAACAAGAATCGTTAGTCCTACTGATCTCTTTATGGTAAATAGGAACATTGGTTACCTTGTCGGTGATTCGATAATTTGGAAAACTACAGATGCGGGTATGTCCTGGTCTGCAACTATTTGGCATGGTTATCGTTTGCCGACTAATTTTATCCCGGCCGGGGGTATTTTAGATCATATCACATTTCCAAATGAACAAACCGGATTTGTAACAGGAAGTTATACCATACTATTAGATTCGGTAGGTAATACAGTGCATCAATATGGTATTGTGTTCAGAACATCTAATGGCGGACAGACTTGGGATACACTCAATTATGGGTACCGCAATAGAATATACGGTATTTATTTTTGGAATGAAAGGAATGGTATCATAACTTGCGATAGCGGAAACGTGTTAAAAACTTCTGATGGTGGTGATTCATGGCATCTCGCTTATCAAATTCCGAACATGATACCAGGTCAATCACACTTATCAGATGTAAATTTTCTAACTCCCAAGATAGGTTATATAACTGCAAACCCTTCAAAAATTTTTATTACTACAGATGCAGGTGAATCATGGAGTCTTGATCTTGATCTTCATATAACAACCTACTCACAGAATCTCTCTTCAATTGGGAGAATTATTTTTCCCGATAGCAATACAGTTATGGTAAGCGGCTATCAAGGTATGTTAAGAAAAAAAATAGATTTGAATAAACTTTCCGTTGCTAAGACTGAGTCAGTAAAAGTCGATCATTATGCATGGATCACCCTGAAACAAAATCCCGTTTCAACTATTCTTTATTGTAAGCTCTATTGGTATTTGGAGCAATCATCGGGAGTTTCATTAAACGTCTATGATATACTTGGAAGATCGGTTATGGATCTTTCTCGGAATCTTAAACAAGTTAATTCCGCTAACGGTGTAGAAATAAATGCAAATATTTCATCGCTTCCAAGCGGTGTGTATCTTTTAGTTCTTGATGCCGGAGGATATCTTAAATCTGAACGATTTGTAGTATCAAAATAGTATAGCTCTCTAAAAATCTTCGCCCAGCGAGAAGATATATTGAGGCTTTGCCCAGGTATCTATTGTTGTTGTCCAGGCAAAACTCCTATATGCGCACGGCTTTAGCCTTCGTCCCCGTGAGTCGATTTAGAAAATGATTCCATAACTTATTGAAAAATAAGTACTTATAAACTATTTTTTTTTTTTTGCTAAAAGATTTGGAAATTCAATTTTTTATTCGTATATTTGTATTGCTTAGTATAATGTGTTAGGCTCCTAATGATTTGAGCAGCCCCTTTGTGACTTCCCAATCCATT
>JBBSDT010000547.1:0-1713 GCA_038240405.1 Ignavibacteria bacterium | reverse complement strand
ATTTTTCATTTTAACGTTTACTGGGAAAGCTTTACTTGCGCAAACGGACAAAGAAATAATTGCTAGTATACAAGTCTATACAAAATATATTGACTCGTTATCGGACAATGACGATAAGCAGACTTTAATTAGCAAATCCATAGCAGAAGGTACGATAACTCAAGAAAGTGTATTGACTTCTAAGGTTGGACATGACAATAAGATTGATACAATTCGAACTACAAAGAATGGTGGTTTCGGACGATATACAATTCAAAATAAAACAGGCGACACTGTTTATAGAATATTATATCACGACAACATAAACAAGAACTTTTATGAAACCTATTATTACAAAAACAACCAACTCGTTTATGCAAAGATTGACTATCAAGAAGACGGCATAGGGCAGACATTTTATTACAGAGAAGCATATTATCAAGACGACAAAATACTTGCGTCAAGTGAATCCAAAAATTCAATTGACGAACTATTTAAAGAACGAGTCACTTTTACCTTGCAAAAGAAAGGAATTGAATATCTTAAGAAATTATGGACTGACGAACATTAACAGCCCTTTATTGGCGTCCGCTTGTGCCCTAATCGAAAAGAAGCTTACATTAACTTGTGAGTAGAAAATACAAATTTCAAGACAAGGATAAACTGTGCCCGGAATTCCAGCGACATGAAAGGATTGATTGAATTAAGTTAGTATAACGGCACAAGCGGACGCTTGGCCAATGGAGGGCGACGTTTTTCAATTTAGCTTTAGTGCTTTATCTTCATCTCTAAATCAATAATCGGCTGCGGTTCCAGGCTGACTGAACACAGAAGTCCAGCACAGACAGCGAGCCGTCGGCATTGGGCGAAGACTCAAAAAACATTATTATGAAAGGAGGTGTTTTAATAATTGGATCCCTGTTATGGGATCAACATCAGGAAAAAAATTTAAATGCTAGAAAAAACTGGAGAGCTAAAAGGTTGAAATTTAATAAAAGGATCCATGTTTTTGCTCCAATAAGATATGGGCGAATATCAGGAAAGGGTGTGTATACTATGGTGTTTTCTGAACTGGCGGAAATAAATAACAATTGGGGAACAATATATTTTGTTCCGTTCAAAAAAGAAATAAATAGTTTTCAAGGAATATTTAACCAGGCAAGGTATTTATCAAATGCTGAAGGCGCAGACGACAAAAATCTTGTTAAAGGGAACGGTAAAAAATGGTGTGTCATTGGAATACTCTTTAATCCAACTTTCGACAAGGAAAGGAAAATGATATTACTTAATAAATTTCAACAAAAACTAAATGAAGAGAATCTTAATGATGAATATTCCAAATTTTGTATTTCTCCTGAAGTTTCAATTCTTTCTCCTCAAGGTGAGATAAATATAAATTGGCCCAAAGCTACAAATCCAAAAAATCAAGAAGGGCTAAATTTATATGATTTTATAATTGCGACATGCCCACAACAAAATTTAGAATCATATCCAGATGCTGCAACTATTAAAACAGCAGTTCTAAATGACGCAAGAAATTATTTTTATAACAATATACTTAATGGGATTACAACATTTCAAGACAGAGAAATAATAAGTTCTGAATGAGCCGCGCCCAACAGGCGGTTCATTGTACTTAATACAACCGTGAGGAGAAATAATATATTAGATTAATAATTTCTTTTGAAAGAGAAAGATTGAAGCTTTTAATCAACCTTTCCCCTTCTCCAGATT
>JBBSDT010000546.1:0-1716 GCA_038240405.1 Ignavibacteria bacterium | reverse complement strand
TTCTTGCCCAGCTGTTGCCGCCGTCGGTTGTCTTTACAACTGTCCATTTTCCGCCAACAGGATCACCTAAACCATAACCCTCTGTCGCAGAAATCATCTGCAATCCGTCAATAAATCCCGGAGCGGGCAGTGCATATACTTTATTCCATGTTGTACCTCCGTTTGATGTCTTGAATATAAACGTTGTGTCGGGTGAAGTTGTACAAATAGCATTATTAGCATCCCATGCATAAATACAATAAATGTCACCTCTGATTCCGGTTCCTGTTGCACTCGTCCAGGAAGTTCCGTTTACTGTCTTTATTACTGTCGGACCTACACCTCCTGCCCATCCGATAAGATCAGTTACCGCGGAAACCGATAGTAATTGATTTGTTACGCCAGAAACCTGTGAAGACCATAAATATCCGCATGTCGGAGGAGGTGGAGCACCTGCAGTTACTGAAACCAGATCCATAGAAAATGTAGCTCCGTCTGCCGCATTGTCGGCAACAACTTCACGGAATCCTACATAAATGTTGGAACCGGCAGGTACGAGGCTGCCAATGTTAAATTTGTATTGGGTCCAATTGGTATCAGGAGAAGTTGCAGCAAAGTTTTTTCTCCAAACCAGCGTTGTCATTCCTGCTATTGTGGGTGTTGTGGTAGAAATTTTAACTTCTATACTGTCCCTGTAGGTGTTGGGCCAGTATCTTAACCAGAATTTCAAAGAATCTCCGGATTGAATATTTGTTAATTGCGGTGTGACTAACCATTGATCGTCTGATGCGGTTCCTCCGGTACTATAAGATTCAAAGGCACAGGCATTTCCGCCACCTGGAGGAATAGTAATAACTCCACCGTTAAATCCCGGGACCGGAGTTGTGCTGTTAACTTCTCTTTCCCATCCTGTTCCTGCATCCGGACTGAATTTGATCCATCCTGCAGGTGGAAAGGTTGTTCCTTCAAAGGATTCATTTAGCGCGCTTAATGGAGATTCAAGGGCCGGTCCTTTAACCATATAAGGTCCATGTTGCTTTACTACATTAGGGTCTCTGTCATAGATCCCGGATGTAGAAAAACCCCACACCATAAGACCGGATAAAATTAGAAATGAAAAAAAATAAGCAAATTTCTTACTCATGAAATTACCTTTCGTTTAAGTTATTTAAGATTATTACTTAATTATTAATTAATTAAAATATTCATTTAGTATACAAATATCAAGATTCGAATATAGTAAAAAAAAATCCCGCAAATATAGTTTTACGGGATTTAATCAGACTAACTAAAAAAAATATTATTTTATTAACAGCATTTTCTTTGTATCGGTAAAACCATTCGTTTCAATTCTGTAGAAGTAAGTTCCGCTTGAAAGATTTAAAGCATTAAAACCAACTATATAATTACCCGCACTCTTGAATTCATTGACGAGTGTTGTAACTTCTTTTCCTGTTATGTCATAAATTTTTAATGTGACCAATCCTGACTTTGGAATTGAGAAGTTTATGTTTGTCGTTGGATTAAATGGATTCGGGAAGTTTTGTTTTAATAAATATGAATCAGGTACTTCACTGTTGTAATTTGATATACCGGTGACTGTGCTCATCTTGGCTACACCACCTGTGTTTCCGACTGCCCAGCCTACCGGACATCCGTTAACAACTTTGAAGTCTATATCTAAAAATACTGCTGCCGGAGCTGTAAAAACACTTGTCCAGTTTGCACCCTGATTTG
>JBBSDT010000545.1:0-1724 GCA_038240405.1 Ignavibacteria bacterium | reverse complement strand
TTTATCTGACTTTCCGACATTTGTAGCGATTTGGTCAACATACTTATAAATTTTGCCTGTAGTCGTCCCTGCCCATAGAGTATTTCCAGAACGCGACTTTTCCAGCACATTAAATCCTGACTCATCGTTAAGCTGTTGAGTCCAGGTAGCTCCGCTGTCTTCAGAATATTTTATATAAAAATGATCAAAAGGATCAGGTATGTACCAGCAGTGAGAACCATTAATGGCAACATCCTGATTAAAGCCTAAAGAATTATCTGAAAATTGCCAGCTGCTTGCACCATTTGTAGTTGCATATATAAAGCTTGAATTCCCCGGAGCTGATAGTCCGAAAATAGGGCTTCCGAAAAATATTCTCGTTGGTGATGCAAATGTAAGTCCTGTGTTTGATGGCAAATTCCAGGATACTCCGAAATCTGATGAATATGAGACACCACTGTTTCTCAATGCTACCCAGAGGTTATTACCGGAATTATAGATTATTCCTTTGCCGTTAGAATTTACTACATTTAAAGGAGGCTGAGTCATTAAAGATGTACTCCAGCTATTTCCTCCATCGGTACTTTTATACAAATGACCACCAAAGCATGCTACTCCTTCAGAATTGTTCTTCATCCATACCTCGGGAATTTCAGCTCCGGAATTGGAGAAAACTACATTCCAGTTATTACCTCCGTCAGATGTTCTCCAGATCGTTGCAGATGATGTTTTAAATGCCGTGTCCCTGTTTAAAACAAATAGTCCCGATGGTATAAAGCTTATGCTTCCATGTGGAATCATTGTCCATGTCGTACCGCCTGTTTCTGTTTTATACAATCTGTCAAAATTAGTAATAAACCAAAAAATATTATTGTCCGGAGTTGAAGACACTTTTACTATTTCATTAGTAGGAGTTTGATAATTCAATACCCATTGAGCTTTCAAAACTGACAGAGAAGTGAGCGATAATAAAATTAAAATAATTCTTTTCAATTTTATAAATAGTATAACCTTTTCAGGATCTGATTAGCAATTATTTCAAGAGCAGCATTTCTCTTGTTCTTATAAAATCTCCCGCATCTAATTTATAAAAATAGAATCCGCTGCTAAGATTGGTTCCATCAAACTTTAAGTGACGTAGGTTGATGCATTTAAACGGACTTTAAAGTGAATATGAGTTGCTCTTCCCATGTACCAGCCGGGATAAACAGTATCGAAGACTGCTGCACCACTACTATTCGTCAACTGGATTCCTCTCATGAATGTCTGTCCGACAAAACCATTGTATCCTGAATAATTGCCGTCTTTATCACAATGCCAGATGTCAACAAGTACATTCGGTATACGATTGCAGTTAAAATCAATAATCGTAAAAGTCATATGAAAAGGCATTCCGGGTCTTCCTTCAGTAATATACTGCCTCACGAGATTGGCATTAAAATAATATGGACCTTCGGTTAATGCAGGGGTTAACCAGCAGCTTGCCGCATCTTCAAGCTCTTCATTCCATATGGACTTTGATGCTTTACTTAGAGAACGGAGTGTATTCGAAAAAGGAAGCATGGAGCCAAGTCCAATTATACCCAAACCTTTTAAGAGATTTCTTCTTTTCATGATGACTTTACTTTTGATAATTTACTCAAGTTGACCGCCTGAAATCAGGCAGCTTTGTTTAATAAAGATTTTAATTCATTTTTAATTTTGTTCTTTGATTTTGTATCAATGTTATCAACACAATATTCAAT
>JBBSDT010000544.1:0-1731 GCA_038240405.1 Ignavibacteria bacterium | reverse complement strand
GCCCCTAAGGCTATGGTATGATATTTTAATATATTTTTCATGATATTTTTCTTTATTTACTATATATATAAAAGCAAATGGCGTAACTATTCAGGTGCAAATATACCATAAATGTGGATAAGTGGTATAAATTTTCAATAATTTTTCATTTGCGCAATTGCTGATTATTCAGGAATAAGTTTTTAGCTTTGACGAAGGTTATTTTTTCATGGAAGTACCTGCGGGCTATATTTTAATAAAGGAAGGGGAGTATCAATTACTTTTGATGCGGTTAAGTGCGCTTGAGAAGCAGGTTGGAATATTGAGCCAAGAGAACCAAATGCTGAGGCTGGAGAATGATGAATTTCGAAAACGCTTCGCTCTCAACAGTAGTAATAGCCATAAGCCCCCTTCTACAGATGGTTTTAAGAAAACAATCAAAAACAATCATCAAGTATCAGGGAAAAAAGTAGGCGGCCAGCCCGGTCATACGGGCGAGACATTGCAAATGGTGGAAGTACCCGATAGAATAATTGTTCATGAGGTAAAAGGGAAGTGCCAGTGCGGTAGAAATTTAAGATTTGCTTCCTACTTAGACTATAATCGCAGGCAGGTATTTGATATACCAAAACCCCGTTTTGAAGTAACCGAGCATAGAAACGAAATAAAGCAATGTCAGTGTGGGCTTATCCATTATGGGGAACAAGAGAACAGGCCACCAGTGCAATACGGTGCCGGCGTGTTAAGCTTATCGGTGTATTTAAATCAATATGGTTTTATCCCTTTCAAACGGCAAAAGGAATTTTGGAAGGATTTTTACGGCATGAATGTAAGTGTTGGTATGCTTTTACAGGCCAATGAAAAATGCTATACCGACTTAGCCTCTACTGAGCAAATCATTAAACAGGCGATTATTTCCAGCCCGGTAATACACAACGACGAAACAGGTATCAATTGTGAGGGGAAAACAAAATGGGTACATACCAGTTCAACGGAGTTGTTCACCCATTTAGCCATGCATGAAAAAAGAGGGGCTGAAGCCATTGATTGTATTAAAATACTTCCGGACTTCAGCGGTGTTAGTGTTCATGACCGATATAGCAGCTATGACAAATATCCATGTAAACATGCTTTATGCAATGCGCATATAATACGCGACCTGAAATATCTGCATGAGGAAGAAAATAAAGAATGGGCAGGGAAAATGATACCACTCCTGGTCAACGCTAACCAAACCAAAGAGAAACAGGAATTAGGAGATAAAATTATAAAAAATATAAAGGCCTGTTATGATAGTGTAATAAAAGCGGGAATGCGTGGTGAACCCGACCTTCCCATAATGATAGTAAAAAAACGAGGACGCAGAAAGAAATCAAAATCACTATTATTATTAGAGGCATTGATAAAAAGAAAAGATCAAGTATTAGGTTTTTTAGATGACCCTTTAGTGCCATTTACCAATAACCAAGCTGAACGAGATCTGAGGCCTGTAAAAGGAAAACTAAAAATATCAGGCTGTTTCAGAACCGATAGGGGAGCACAAATATATTGCCGGATACGAAGTTATATCTCCACAGTCAAAAAACACGGTTTGCCGGTACTTGATGCTCTACAAAAAGCACTCGAAGGAAATTCTGTTAATTTTAATCTTTCCAGTACCACCTGAATAGTTACGATGATTATTATATTGACTTACTTTTTTATCATAGAAGATTAAAGTGCTTGGTAGCGATAGAGCTTAAACTTGGCAAG
>JBBSDT010000543.1:0-1756 GCA_038240405.1 Ignavibacteria bacterium | reverse complement strand
TTGGTGCAGTTATCATTGCAATCCAATTCTGCAAATACTAATAGAATTCTGACTGTGTCTGCTACCGATAATTGATAGCCATAAGTTGAAGTCAGTTGTGCGCGCATGTCCATTGGAAATAAAAGTAGAGAAAGGAGAAAGAAGAAAAGGCTCTTGATTTTCATGGTGAAAATTTAGTGATGTATGATTATCATTTTATTTATGGAAGAAAGTTCACTATAAACATGAAATAAATAAACACCGTCAGTAAATCCCTTCAAACTAACATTAGTGGAAGAATAAATTGATTTGTCAATTTTCTTGAGCGTACCTAAAATATCATAAATTTCAAATGAAAAGATTTCAAATGAGTTGCCTTGAATTGATATATAATCATTGGCAGGATTGGGAAATATTTGAAGCGCATTTATTTTAGAAATATCTTCTATTCCTACTATCTCGCCAACCCAGGGAATAACTTCTAAACCAACTTCACCAATTGGCTCATTTGGATATCCTAACTCATCGAAGAACATAATACTATCCTCAGTATGGCAAGATGCATTAAAATTGTTTTTGAGACTATCAGTAATTAAGATAGGAACTGCAAATGTGCAATACCCCATATGTGTTGAATCAAACCAAGCAGTCATGGGATAATCGAAGAACATTCTTCCCTCAGCTCGCGGCGCAGGATCCTGATCAGGGTATGGCAAACTATCGGAATGAAGTGCAGAAACATCCCAGTAAATACTCACCGGTAAGAAGCCGTTGTGAAAGAGGATTGGACAATTAATAATTGGTAATCCATCAGAGCCCCCAATCATTACTTTAAGAATTGTGTCCGGAATACCAAAGCAGCAGTCAGTAAAATAAGCAAAAAACTTACTTGAGTCAGCCACTTCCATTGTTTCGGCAAACATTCCATCCACAGGATAAGCCACGGAAGCCAAAGTATCGTAGCCCAAATACAGTGTATCTCTTCCCCCATTGCCTTCCTTAAAAATCATTGGGAATAACCATGCAGGAACTTTTTGAGGCTGATATTTTTCACTGTAGCGTTGACGTACTGCATCCCAGTCAATAGTTTGAGCTATAGAGATTTTAACCACAAGCATGAAAGCAAAACAGAATAAACTTTTTTGTTTCATTTAGAAGTAAATTTTTAGAGATGATTGATTATTTATTTCAGCCATCACAACTTTTAATACGGCATATCAAATATAGAGTTACATGTTTGAACTAGCAAATGATATTTATCTCAGTACAAATTGTTTTTTTTCTTCAAAAAATCCTGCTCGGAGAAAACTCATACTCGTGCGCAAATGTCAAGCGAATATGTGCGAAAGAATTCGCGTCCGAGTAGATTTGAACGCGTCAGCCGCGTCAGGGATTACTCACAATCAATTATTTATTCAATGGAGTTCGTGAGAAAAGTTGTAGTGGAAATCCTTTTACTTTATCGGGCGGTGTCCTCATTGCCAGAAATGATCTAAAAGAAATTTCAGCGGGTGAGGACAGCAGCCGATAAAAAAAATTCACTTACCCTTGCTTGAAGTAGATTTGATGTGACATGAATAGTAAGAAATCCCTCTCTTCTTTAATCGTTAGCGTTCCTGGTAAGTGTGGCATTTTCTTCCTTCTTCTTTCTGTTCCGTTGTGCTTAGCGGCGAAACCGAACTATGATTTCTATGGCTATCCTTATTACGAAGAAGTTGTTGGCTACTTTTTTAAAAACTGTTCACCCAAGTTGCCTGAGGGTACGGCAACTGTGATT
>JBBSDT010000542.1:0-1763 GCA_038240405.1 Ignavibacteria bacterium | reverse complement strand
TAATGGGAAGCGACTTTATAAAACGGGGGATCTAGCTCGATTTTGGACAGATGGAAACATCGAATACAAGGGTAGAGTTGATCAACAGGTAAAGATAAGGGGATATAGAATTGAACTTCAAGAAATCGAGGCAGTATTGAAAGAAAATAAGCATGTAAAAGATTGTATTATAGATGTAAAGGAATATTCTGGAGATAAAAGGTTGGTTGGATACGTTATACCGGAGATTTCAATCTTAAATTCAACCGAAGCTAAAATTGCTGAAATAAGTGATGAATTTTCATCACAGTGGAAAACGGTTTGGGAAGATACCTACCAGCAGTCAAATACGAATGACAAAACATTCAATACAATCGGATGGAATAGCAGTTATACTGGAAAAGCAATTCCTGAAAATGAAATGAGGAACTGGCTTTCGAGCACCGTAGATCGGATACTTTCACTTAAACCCAAAAGAATGTTAGAAATTGGCGCAGGTACCGGGATGCTTCTATTCAGGATTGCTTCCGGATGTGAAAAATATGTAGGCACCGATATCTCTCCACAGGCTATTAATTATCTTCGGGAATTATTAAAATCACCGAAGTATTCATTTCCTCAAGTCGAATTGTTAGAGAGATCTGCGGATAATTTCACCGGTATTGAAAAAAACTCTTTTGACACTGTGATTATTAATTCAGTGGTTCAATATTTTCCCAGCATAGAATATTTATATAAAGTTCTGGAAAATTGTGTTAATGCTGTATCGCCTGGCGGAACAATATTTTTGGGAGATATCAGAAGTTTTCCGCTCCTGAAAACTTTTCATACCTCAGTCCAGCTATCTCATGCTCCCCCATCAATATTAATAGAAGAATTAAAGATAAGAATCGAAAAAAATATTGAAAATGAAAAAGAACTTGTGATAGATCCAACCTTTTTTAAAGATATAAAAGCCAGCTTACCGAAAATAGGTTACGCGGAAGTACAACCAAAGAGAGGTAATAATTGCAACGAGATTACAACTTACCGGTATGACGCATTTATTTATCTAAAGAAGGACATTGAATCAGAAGATGGAATAAAATTGGATTGGAAAAAACAAAATTTAAATCTTGAAAAAATCGAAAAAATTCTTTCAGAAAATAAACCTGCGTCATTAGGAATAATAAATATTCCCAACGAAAGAATAGTTAGGGATGCAAAAGCATTGGAATTAATAGTGGACTCAGATGAAATTAAGAATGCTGGGGAGCTTACAACAATTTTAAGAAACAAGAATTTTGATTTTTCTATTGATCCTGAAAAGTTTTGGAATTTAGAAAATAAACTTCCTTATAAGGCTAATGTCAGCTGGCTGAATGCAGCTCATGACGGTTCTTTTGATGTTATTTTTGAAATAAAAGATTTATTGAAAAGAGAAAATAAGAATGGTTTAAAATCTAAGAACTTGGATAATCAGGTATTAAATAAAATGAAGCCATTAGATCAATATTCTAATAATCCCATTCATCATGAAATTGAAAAGGTCTTGATCCCTCAGATGAAAAGTCATTTACAAGAAAAACTTCCGGAATTTATGATACCTTCTTCATATGTATTTCTAAATGATTTTCCTCTTACATCCAGTGGGAAGGTAAATAGAAGAGCCCTGCCACTTCCGGAGCAGAGGATTTCTTTAAAAGAAAATAAATACATTGAGCCAAAGGATGAACTTGAATTAAAACTAGCATCTATATGGGAAAAAATTCTTGATATTAAACCAATTGGAACAAGAGATAATT
>JBBSDT010000541.1:0-1765 GCA_038240405.1 Ignavibacteria bacterium | reverse complement strand
TGCACCGGCAGTAACTAAGGTAACAATGTGTATCGTTCTTATACATTCTGAACCTGTAAGTCTGCTGAAATTATAAAAACTTATAGCGATAATAAATGCAGCAAGCAACATTGCACGCTGTGGAGTTCTTTTTCTCATAATATCATTTTAATTTTTTTAATTAATTAACCATACAATTCAAGATGTATGGCTTTTCTATCATACCCTAAAGCTGTTATTTTTTGTCTTGCATCATCGATCATAGCTTTCCAGCCGCATAAGTAAAATTTGGCCGGCTTAAGTTCATGCATATCCTCACAGGCTTCTTTGTTTTGTATGCAAATTTCTTCATAAAGACTGTGCACATAACCTTTACGTCCATCCCAGTCTTCACGGCTCAATGTTGGCATGTAAGTAAACTTATCTAAATTATTTTCCAGCACTTTCATTTCCTCGTGATATAAGAGATCTTTTTGTGTGCGAACTCCAAACATTAAATACATATTTTGGTGAGATATATTATGGAGTTGAATATAATTAAGCATACTCCGGAATGGTGCAATGCCCGTACCGGTGCAAATAAAAAACAGGTCCTTATCAATTATTTCGGGCAATACAAAAACACCCTGCGGTCCTCTCAATGTAAGCTCACTTCCTACGTTTACTTCATTGAATAAATAGGTGGTGCCTAAGCCTCCATCCAATAAAACGATCAGTAGTTCAAAAACATTGGTGCCATCCGGCCAGCTGGCTATGGAATAGCTTCTCCAGCGTTTGTTTTTTTGCTCGTGTATGGGCAGGTCGAGTGTAACAAACTGGCCGGCTTTAAAATCAAAGCGTTCAAGTTCGGGCACCTGGATCCAAAATCTTTTGGTATTATATGTTTCATCTAAAATTCGGATGACCTTACCGGTACGCCATGGTTCTACAGCCATAATAATATTTTAGGGAAAATACAACGGTAAATTGTAAAATAAAAATCCTTAAGGCAGGAATGTAGCAAAGATGCTACTATGTGAAGAAATTAAAATGTAAATAAGCTAAGGGTTACATATTAAAAGAATTTCAAAAGTGGAACATCTTGAACCTTTTAACCCTTAAACCATTTAACTCTTTAACATCTCATCTTCTCACCACCTTAACACCAAACAACTTCATCAAAATCAAAAACGCGTTCAATAGTATCGAATGTCATTAACTGGCCAAAAGGAGAAATTCCTTTTATGGTTGTTTCAAAAATGGCGTTATCTTTTTTAAGCCTTACATTTTCATTTAATTTATACAACAGTTGGTTATACTCAGTAAAAAATTCCCTTATCCCATTTTGTTTTAGTTCTTCATATTTGCTTACGAGTATTGCTCTGATGTCTTCAGCCATATCCAAAACATTATATTCCTCACCTGTTATTTGTTGTATCGATACTGCTCCAGGATGCTGATAATTAAACAACAGCTGGTTAATATTAATGCCTATTCCAATAACCGCATATTGCCATATTTCTCCTTTAATAACACTTTCGATCAAAATTCCGCCTGCCTTACTGTCATTCCAGAATAAATCGTTTGGCCATTTAATTTTAAGGTTATTCTTAACATATTTTTTTAAGAAATCATAACATGCCAAAGACGCAATAATACTTAGTTCAAATTGCCTGTATACATTAACGGGCTGCATGTTTAATATAATAGTGATAATAATATTTTTACCCGCTTCGCTTTTCCATTCCTTGCCACGCCTGCCTTTGCCAGCAGTTTGCTCCAGGGCAAAACATGCAGATCCATGCTC
>JBBSDT010000540.1:0-1767 GCA_038240405.1 Ignavibacteria bacterium | reverse complement strand
GGCGACATGGTTAACCAAAATCCAAAACTCTTAGTCGATTTTTCAGATGCAAACGGGCTGAATTTAACGGGAACTATAGGGCATAAAATTGAAGCGGTCATTAATGATGATGAAAATAACAAGATAGATTTAACACCTTTTTATATCAGCACCACAAATTATCAAAACGGCAGCGTAGAATATCAAATGCAAAATCTTGCTAACGGTAAGTATAAGCTTGAGGTAAAAGCCTGGGATACATATAATAATTACAGCACTTCGGTGATAGATTTTAATGTAAAGAGTAATTCTGAATTAAGTCTTGATAATATTTATAATTATCCAAATCCGATGCAAAGTTATACCAATTTTGTTTTTCAGCATAATTTTGACGAGCCTTTAATTGCTGATATCAAGATATATACGGTAAGCGGAAGATTAATTAAAGAATTGAATAAAACCAATATTACAGATAAGTTTGTATCCATTGAATGGGACGGGAAAGATTCTGATGGCGATGGCATCGCCAACGGGACTTATATTTACAAAATTTCAATAAAATCAGAAGATGGCAATTTTTCCAAGAGCAGCATAGGAAAATTAGCCAAGTTAAAATAACTAACATGGAGGAAATCAATTAATGGTAAGAAAGACTTTCGCATATTTATTAGCGAGTATAATAGTGGTAAGTTTATTTACTTTTGAGAGTAATGAACTTTACTCTCAAACAGCAATATCAACGGGTGTTCCATTCCTATTGATAGGCCCAAACTCAAGATTCGGAGGAATGGGAGAAACCGGAACTGCTATTGCAGACGATGCAACTGCAATGCACTGGAATCCTTCTGGACTTGCTTATCAAAAGAAAGGAACAGAAGTTAATTTTACACATTCACCGTGGTTAGCAGGCCTAAATATCGGTGATCTTTTTTATGATTACATCGCAGCCAAGAAATATATAAAAAGCATAAACGGAACAGTTGGGGCGAGTCTTACCTACTTAAATATTGGTGAAGTCATTGTTACGGACGAATTTGGAAATGCCCAGCCGGATAGAAATTATAAGGCTTATGAAATGGCTTTTGCACTGGCTTATGCTACACAACTGGGAAAAAATTGGGCTGGTGGCGTATCCGGCAGATTTATTTACAGTAGATTATCCCCGAATAACTTAACCGTAGGTAATGAAAAAGGCACCGGAACAGGTATCTCAGCTAGTTTCGATTTATCAGCTATGTATAAACCGGTAAAAGGTCCTAAATTTCTGGCAAATAAGTTTTCGGCTGGCATAGATTTATCTAATCTTGGACCAAAAATTTCATATGTAGACGTGGCTCAAGCTGACCCTTTGCCCACACAATTAAGGCTTGGAGTTGCTTATGAGCTTGTCAAATCCCAGTTTAATTCTTTGACTGTAACTGCGGATTTTTCTAAGCTTCTGGTCAACAGAATTCTTCAAATTACAGATACAGCAGGTGTCGTTCTTCAGCAGGGTTCTGTCGATCCTTTTTATAAAGCGTTGTTTACATCATGGAAAGGCGGAATTTCCGGAGTTGCAAGATCTTTTCAGACTTCTATCGGAGCAGAATATTGGTACGGTAATCCAAAGTTAATCGCCTTAAGAGGGGGATTCTTTTATGAAGATCCGTCTTATGGGAACAGGAAATTTTATACTCTGGGCGCCGGAATAAGATATGATGTTTATGGATTCGATTTCGGATATATCAATACTATTGAATCCACTCACCCGCTCGCTAATACTCTTAGATTTGGTTTGCTCGTGAATTT
>JBBSDT010000539.1:0-1775 GCA_038240405.1 Ignavibacteria bacterium | reverse complement strand
TTAAAATTGTCTATAAAATGAAAATGAAATTAAGAATATTAACAATACTAACATTATTAACAAAAGAAAAGAAAAAAGTAGCAAAAAAGAAAAGAAAAGATTACTACTGCTACGGTAACATTTAATTATGAGGCAACTGGGACTATTTTCCATTTCTCAAGACAGTCAAAAACGTCCGCATTCAATTTTAAAACAAAAAACCCGCCTGGAAAGCGGGTCTTTTTTCGTTGCTCACTACTCAATACACTTTACCCAATACTTTTTATTTCAAAAGTACCATTCTCTTGGTATCATTAAAATTACCGGCTTCAATTTTGTAAAAATAAATTCCGCTTGAAAAATTATGACCATCAAAATTAATTTTATAGCTTCCTGTCTGCTTAAATTCATTAACAAGAATCATCATTTCTTTTCCTAAGATATCATAAACCTTTATAGTTACTATTCCATCGTTTTGAATGTCGTAAGATATGGTAGTTGTCGGATTAAAAGGATTTGGATAATTCTGTGAAAGATTATATTTCAATGGAATATTCACATTATCATCTTTTTCCAATTCATTTCTAATGTTTCTAGTAGTTAATAACATATCTTCAACTCTTCGATTCTCTAAAACTTCGTGATGCAAATTTCTTAACTCAAAAAGATTCCTCTTAGCTTTATCATTCTTTAAATTATCAAGATCATTAGATTTTCTTAAATTAGATTTATTGATTTCAGTTGTTTTGCTTTTTTCATTAAATTGGGTTTCAATCTTTTGTTTTCTCTGGTTTGAACCTTTTTCAAAATTCTTCTTCATCTTGCTTAATACAGGATCGTTACTGACAATATTATTTAATCTCTTTAATTCCTGCTGTTCTTTAGATCGCTCAATATCCAAATCCGAGGTTCCAATTTCTACATTCCTTTCTCCTCCTCCGCTGCCGGACGAATCTATTATTGCCTGTATCTCTGCATAATTCCATGAAGCAACCAGTCTTGTATCCGGATCAGGATGGAAAAGCGCTATGTATTCATAACCATTTGACGCATCGTCATAGTCTTCTATATTGTAATCGCAAAATAAGATAATTAAATATGCCATATCACAAAAATCTTCATCATAATTATCTGATGCAATTTTTTCTTCCATATAAAGCTTCAGATTGCCATAAAGTGTGTTTCTGTAACCCTGGTCGTAGCTTGTATCGAGAAAATTATAGCTGCTGTAAAAAGGATAAAGTGATGCTGTCAGGTTTTCATAACCCGGATAATTATCAATTAAATACTTATAGCTTGTAATTGCTTCGGTAAGCATATTTTGTTCCATATCCTGTTCTCCCTGGGCATCTAATATTTCTGCCGGGGTTTGGACTGTATCTGAATTGTTCGCTGTTAACTTAGTCGTATCATATATTCCATTTCCTAAATAATCCACCTGGGTTCCGCTAGGACTGGTTGAGATGCTGCAGTCATAACCGCTATTGTAGCTTTGGACAGGAATGAAGCTTTGAGTACCATATCTTGTTAGATTTATAATAGGATTATTACCTCCCGGACTCGTCCAACAATTATTTCTGCTCGAATATTTGAACACATTCGAATCTACCAATCCGAATATATGATTTGCAGGGGGTGAAATTGCAAATGAATTCTTTTGTATTGGTTCGGCGGAAAATGGAATTTTCAAATTTGAATTTAGGTAGATCATGAAGCTAAGTTTCTGATATTAATTCTGTTAATTCTTGCCCCAGTTAACTTCTTTTGTCTTACATTAAGTTTCTCTTTAACAGTTC
>JBBSDT010000538.1:0-1776 GCA_038240405.1 Ignavibacteria bacterium | reverse complement strand
TTACATTTTCTTCTCCGGAAGTATAAAAAGTAATTGAATTTCCAATTCCCATTCCCTTTAAACAAAAATTATAAACTACTTTCCAAAATCCATAAAAATAAGTTTTTGCAAAAAGTGAGGGAAACGATTTCTTGACAAATGTTTTAAAGGATAATTTGCTCATGCCTGTTTTGCAAACGTTATAAGTACTTAATTATTCTCTGTTATGGTCTGGAATGTTTTATTTATATTAACTTCAAAGTGATGTAACGTATAATTGTTTATAAACCTGGCATAGCCTTTTTTCCCCATTGCTAGCCTTAAATCGCCATCTTTTAATAATACTTCAATCTTGTCGGCCAGCATTTGGGCATTCCCGGTTTCAGCCAGAAGTCCTGTTTCATTATTGATCACAACATCCGGTATGCTGCCTTCAAATGTTGAAACTACAGGCAATGAATATTGCATGGCCTCGAGATTTACCAGGCCAAAAGCCTCATTACAGGTTGGGAAAACAAATATATCAGCCTTTTCAAATTCTGAAATTTTAGCACCACCATGAAGGGGGCCAATTATTTTTGCTGAGTCTGCGAGATTTTGTTTTTCAATAATTGTTTCAAGTTCTTCAATACTCAAATCATAAGGGGCTCCAATGAAATCGGTATTAAACAGGTATCCTTTTTTTTTAAGTATTCCCAGCGCTTCTATTAAAATCAATATTCCCTTAGCCCTGATGTAATTAGATAAATAAAGTATTTGCGGAACTGTATTCTTTATCAGCCTTTCCTCCCTGTTAAAACGCGGATTTATATCGATGCCATTAGGTATAATAAAGGGTTGAACCTTATAAACGGTATCAATATCAGTTATTAGTTTTTGAGATAAACAGATCACATATGTGTTTTTAAACACCCAGGAATATAAATTTTTCAGTAGCCGGTTTTTAGTTTTTTCCCTGATCCCTTTACCATGTAAATGATATACAATTTTTTGATTACATAATTTTAATAAGAGTACATAGAAGGCATCCCTGTAAAATCCGAGACCTGTTGGTACAAGCGTAAAATAAACCAGATCTGGTTTGTAACTAAAAATTGCGTTCACGATTTTACAACCATAAGTAAATGTTTTTAAAACTTTTTCAAAAGAAAATTTTTCCAGCTGTTTCACGGATTTTGCAAACTTCATGTCAACCACCTTTAAAGAGAAGTGACTTTTGATCAATTCACTGTTTATTACATAACTATTCATAAGGCTGACTCCATGTACAGGAGGGGGAAGCTGAATTATACAAAGAATTTTTTTTTTCTTATTTTTTTCCACCATCATAAACAATCAAATCACACAACCCGGAAGAAATTATGAACAAGCCTGCAGGAAGATGATATTTGAACTACTTATTATTTTTAATAAGAGCAAAATTCACTGCTTCAAGCATCCCCTCAACCGCAGTTTCGTAATTATATTTTTGAACACTTTCAACTGCATTATTTGATAGCTGGCTATATAGTGCCTTATCCGATAATAATTTTATAATGTGTTCTGCCCACACATTTTGTTTCAAAGGCAAAACATAGCCATTATATCCGTCCATTATCAATTCACCGGCAACCCCTGCATTATTGCAGGTGATCACCGGAATTCCAAGGGCACACGATTCATTTGCAACAAGTCCCCAGGCGTCATATTTTGTAGGAAAGGCACATATTTTGGCCGATGCAAAAAATTCGGGAAATTCTTCAGTTTGCACAAAGCCAGGGCAACTATAATCAATATTACTTTCATTTAGAGACTGGA
>JBBSDT010000537.1:0-1798 GCA_038240405.1 Ignavibacteria bacterium | reverse complement strand
TTCAGGGGTTGCAAGCCATTCCTTACCGAGAAAATCTTCTCCCCATTGGATTACAAGCGATGAGTAATTCTGCTGTTTCTTACTGGTGTTTTGCCAACGATGCGGAACGCTGGGGGCTAGTAAGATAAGATCACCATCTTCGAAATCGCCGATGCTATTGCCTACATACCTCGTCCCGTTACCCTTAATAACAAAATTCATTTCATAGTTTGGATGAGAATGCAAAGGCGCATTTTCGGGTCCCTGGCTTTTTAAAAAAATCCATGAAGAGTTTTGCGGAAGCAATGGGTATTCAAAGTTTGCCCTCATAATCGCAGTTTGAGTAATTAAAATTATGAATAATTAGCAGTAACCCAAAATACAATACTCTTAAATTGAAAGTCATAAAATTTATTCGGGGATTAAATAAAGGCGCATCAAAAGAACGACTGGTTTATCAATATTGCGCATGATTCCATTTAAATAAATCTTACTTGCACAATAACAAGCTAAGAATAAGAAAGCTTTGCTTATCAGTTTAAAGGTTAAAACCGCATTGATAAAAAAACATAATAGGCGAATTATTTATCATAATCGTGGAGTTAAAACGATCCCGCTTGATTTAATTTCGTTCTATTAAGCCGCAACAATGGATTAGCCGCGAATAAAAATTCGCTAACGTTAAAAACCAAATAATGGAAAATGAAAATCAATAATGCAAAGATAAACACCTCCTGATTCCAGGTTAACTTTTTACCGGAGCAAAGGACCTGCTTATTATCATTTGCCGCATAAAGACTTAAATTATTGAAAAATAAACAACGAAGTGTTGGAAGGAAGCTATATAAGGAAAATTAACTGCCTGAATCGATACCGGTGTCATGAATAAATTCATTTTTTTCAACACAAGCTTTTTCTTTTTATTACTGCTCCACGGAGTTTTTTCATCAGCACAAATAATAGATTTAAGCAAAGCATCAATAATTGCTTCTTCTAAAATAGATCATCCTGTGAGAGAAACGGCGATAAAAGTTTTGCAGGAAGAAGTTACTAAACGTACTTCCATTAATCTATTGGTGGCTTCAAAATGGAGTAATATTTCAGCAATTGTTTTAGCCAAAATAGGCGACAACGAAGTTGGTGGTGTAATTGTGCCAAAAAGCAATGATCCCCAGGAAAAAAAACCGGAAGGTTTCAGAATTGTATCAACTCAATCAAATGGAAAGAATATTCTTTGGCTGATTGCTGCTGACGAAAGAGGGATCATTTTTGCAGTTGGCGAATTTCTTCGAACTGCTGAACTCTCAAGAGGGAAAATCATTTTTAATAAGGAAAATGAAATTGCCACTTCACCTGTATATCCCATCCGGGGACACCAGATTGGCTATCGTAACACTGCGAATTCCTGGGATGCATGGACGGTAGATCAATTTGAAAAATACATTCGGGAGCTTGCTATGTTCGGTACCAACAGCATTGAAAATATTCCCTTCCAGGATGATAAACCTGGGCCGAATATGAAAGTTCCCAGGGAAGTAATGAACGTGAAGATGAGTGAAATTTGTAACAATTATGGCCTCGACTATTGGGTGTGGACGCCGGCCGATGTTGATCTTTCTGACCGGGCGAAGTTCGAAGACGAAGTAAAAAAACATGCTGAATTTTATAAAGAATGTCCGCGCCTTGATGGTGTATTTTTCCCCGGCGGAGATCCCGGCGATAATGACCCCAAATATGTAATGCCTTTTCTTGAAAGACTCGCAATGGAACTTAAGAAGTACCATCCCAATGCCAGTGTGTGGATTTCTTTACAAGGATT
>JBBSDT010000536.1:0-1810 GCA_038240405.1 Ignavibacteria bacterium | reverse complement strand
GGAGTTGAATACGCCAGCACAGCGCATAATAAACAAGCGCTTGTTCTTGCAAAACCAACATTAGGAAATATTAAAGCAGAAGCAAACTGGGGAGCATTACCGGTTGAATTGTCTTCCTTTAATGCAAGTGTTACTAATTCAATTGTAACTTTAAGATGGACTACCGCATCAGAAAGTAATAATTCAGGCTTTAATATCGAAAGAAAGTTGACCTCTTCAAACAGCTGGAATGTATTAGGTAACGTAGAAGGCCATGGCACTTCAAATGTTTCACAAAATTATACTTTTACAGATAGAAATGCTACTTCAGGAAAATATGACTATAGATTAAAGCAAATTGATTTCAACGGAAGCTTTGAGTATCATAATCTAAGTTCTGAAGTTGAAGTAGGCACACCATCTAAATTTGATCTTTCTCAGAATTATCCAAATCCTTTTAATCCAACCACCAAAATTAATTATGAAATTGCTGCAGGTGGTTTTGTTTCAATAAAAGTTTATGATAATTTAGGAAAGGAAGTAGCAACGGTTGTAAATGAATTTAAGAATGCCGGTTATTATTCAGTTAACTTCAGCGGTACTAACATGACCAGCGGCATTTATTTCTACAGAATTGAAACCAACGGATTCATTAAAGTTATGAAAATGACTTTAGTAAAATAAATTAAATGTAAAGATATATATATATATTCTTGAAAGCGGGCATGTTGGGATGTCCGCTTTTTTTTTGCCTAAAAACTTTTCAGGACACCTCTTACCAAGTATTACAGTTTTCCCTCACAAAACCCAATTTGTCCATAAATTAGAAATATACTTCACTTTTTTGTGACATTTCCGGTAAATTGCTTTCATTTCTGAGGCGCGGAACACATTTCTTTAGCTGCCGAGCCTATAATTTTTGTTGTTCACTTTTTTCCAGGAGATATTCAGTTCTTCGCGACAAGCACTGGAAGTTTTTCTAAAACCATCCATAACTTTTTTTCCATCTTTAGGTATATTTCTTTGATCTTTGGTTTCATAATTTTTGGTTTTGGTAGCATACTTTCTTTGCTCAGTGCTTAACAATACGATTTGTGCATTTTTCAGCGGCTTCTTGTGACATATTTTTCAGTAAGAGCTTCTTAAATTTAGTATCTGACTTCTTAACTATTGCTCCTCTTTACTTAATTTCGATATTTCAGTTTGTTCTTTTGAAGTTTCAAGTCTTTCTTTTATAGTTTCGACTTCTTCTTTCACTGTTTCAATTCTTAATTTTAATATCAGACTTCATAATTCCAAAGTTCGAAGTCTTAATTACGGTATTACAAGCCATTATACAAAGGTCATAATTAATAAATTGTAGTTTACTCTTCTTAATTATTATATCGGAAGGCTTAAGTCTGCAGCAGGGTGTCTTAATCAAACCATATGTTTTCTTAGCATCAAAATTAATTTGCTTAATTCCTAAATTTCAGTTTCCTATTTTTGAGTGTTGCGCGAACCAGGAATAAAATTGGAAAGAAATCCCTAACCTGGATCGTATCGAATAATTGCTTTCTGTTGTAATGGAATAAACATTCTTGCGAATGCAGGTAGGTATTTGGACAAATAATTTAAAAAACTCACCTGAGGAAATGAATTGTAAGCAACGGTTTATAAATATTTTAAAGAACCGGGAAAAATATCTTTGTCTTAGTTTTAAAATTTAAAATTCTAAAAAAAAATCCCGCTTACATTTGTAAACGGGATAAAAATCCAACGTTACTCCTCTCCAAAAAATGGAGAAGGAGGTCTGTCTCATTACTCCACTTCTCAATACTCAATACTCAAT
>JBBSDT010000535.1:0-1812 GCA_038240405.1 Ignavibacteria bacterium | reverse complement strand
TGAGCAGACGCTACTTCACCTTTGCTATCTACTATTGCCCTTATATTTCCAAGATGATCTTTCATATAATAAAATGCAGTGGGCTGTTCTTCTACATTCACAAGTTTTCCCACATTGTCAACACCCCATACCGGCCACTCACTTAAAGAACCGTTTTGATATATCGCCAATTCTTTTCCATCTACGCCTCTTGAGTAAATTTCATCATTCCCCAATTGCCAGGAACTTGTTAAACTGCTTAATGAAGCTTCCGACACCGCTGCCTCATTCTCCTGTTGTCCGATGGAAATGATACTGCTTTATCGGTAATGCCGATACATTAATTACATTTACCTGCGGAGATAAAGAGGCTGCCAGATTTTCAAAAATATTTAATGTTTCAACGAGAGACCTTATGGATCTGAGGGTATTAAGCTGATTTTATCCTAGATATAGAGAGATTTACCAAATTTTTAAAAACTTTATTTTACCCTTAAAATAAATTTCGACGCCAGCTTTTGAATTTCTTGCTTCAAAGATAAGGTAATAGAAACCTGGAGAAGTTTTTTCTTTATTAAAGTTTTTTCCATCCCATAGAAATTCAAATATTCCAGGTGGTAAAATTCCATCAAAAATGTTTGAAATCTTAGAAATAGAATTCTTTTTAGTTACATAAATCGCAACTTTTGCCGAATCTGGAATCGATATTTTACATTTGGGAACTAAACCATACGGATTTAAATAAATTGGAAACATGTAATATCCCGATGGAATTGAATCTGAATTTATTTTACATTCTACAGATCCTAATTGGAGGTTGAACAAAATTATAAACAAAAGTAATACTTTCATTTTACTAATTTATTTTTCATAAAATTTGATATCGCTTGATATAAAGGGTAAATTTGAATCATAAAATCGGGTGTGTATTGTTCGAACGTCAAAAAAGAGACTAGTTTCCCATCTTGTATTGAGTGATATTCCTTGCCCAGGACTTAAGCGACTTAAAAAAAACTTCTCTCCCGATTTGTCAGATATCACATATATCGCAGAATGCGCGGGCGAGCCTTTTGGAATATTCACTCCCTCTATTTCAAAGTCCTCTGATGGTTGAAATATTGCTATATCCCCAGTTCTAGGATTGACAGTTTCCTTATTTAATTTTTGCATTAATTCATTTCCACCCAATGATTCGTCTCTTGATTTTCCCGACTTATCAATTTCAATATTTACAAAACCATGGCAGTTACTATTTGTATTTGATGCATTAAAATTTGTATTACTCAAAACGTAATTTGTAATATCAAAAGATTTTCCAACCTCTAGATTATAATTTGAAATATTATTAATATTATATTGTTTGGCAAAATCATCAGCTGATACACCCAATGCTGTATATAAAGTCTGAAGATTATCTCCTTCTTCGGCTTTAACATTAATTTGATTTGAAGAAGAATTATACTCTGGAATCCACAATCCAGTAGGATCAGTAAGAACTAATGGATTATTTAAAGTGTAAGTATAAGGTGAGATATTCGGATATTTATTTATCAAAGGGTCGCTTGTTCCCCATCTTCCAATCCTGCTATCATAATATCTTGCCCCAAAATAATCATAGTTATTTTCCTTATCTCTTTCCTTCGAAGTAAATTTAAATTTACTCTCACTGCTTTGATAAGTACGCCCTGGAAGCAAATATCCCCAGGCATCATAGTCCTGAGCAGACGCTACTTCACCTTTGCTATCTACTATTGCCCTTATATTTCCAAGATGATCTTTCATATAATAAAATGCAGTGGGCTGTTCTTCTACATTCACAAGTTTTCCCACATT
>JBBSDT010000534.1:0-1835 GCA_038240405.1 Ignavibacteria bacterium | reverse complement strand
GCTTTAATAATTCTATAGAGATTGTCTTTTTCAAAATTGAAAGTGAGCCCCATAAGCCAAGAAGCAAAAAAAAGAGCTTTTTTTGTTAGGGGTGAAATATATTCTTGACTAATTTGTTAATAGATGTTGGTGTTCCAAAAAATTTGCTTGCATTAAGCCTGGAATTTCCAAACTCTTTACATGCAAATTTTTTTGGTCACCAACAACAAGAACGCACTCGATGTTTGTGGATGGAGCAACACCAACATCGGAGGAAAATTTACGAAGTTTTACATAATCTGGTTCCCAATCTCTGATTGGGAACATCATAAATTTACAAAGCTTATTTCAATAAAACCATTTTCTTTACCATATTGATATCGCCTACTGTTAACTCATAAAAATAAATACCGCTCGAAAGATTTCCGGAATCAAATTCAACCGTGTAAGTCCCCGCATTTTGTTTATCATTAACCAGGGTTGTAACTTCTTTCCCGAGAGCATCAAAGACTTTTAATGAAACAAAACCCGGCATAGATAATTGATAATTGATAATTGTTTTTGGATTGAATGGATTAGGATAGTTCTGATACAAAAAAAAGTCTTCAGGAGAGTTAATACTATTAGTATTGATCTGAACAGTCATCGGATTGTATTTAATTATGGCCCCGTTTGCACCCACGCCCCAGCCATGAAGTGAATCTGAGAAAGTAAATTCGAAGATTGCAGTACTATCCGGCGGATCGGTAATACTCCAATTGGTCCCACCATTGATGGTATAAAAAAATTTTTGTGCGTAACCTAAAGATATCCAGCCCTCTTTTTTTGTCCTGAAACTTATGGTAGAAGCTGGTCCGAAATAATTTAACGGAAAGCTTCCCCAGTTATGCCCCTGATCAGAAGTGAAAAAATAAACAGCTCCGAATTTATAATCTCCGCTGAGAGCGAATACGGAATCAGGATTAACAATATAAAGGTCAAGTACCGGATCATTTGCAATGACTCGTGGCTTCCAGTTAAGTCCGCCGTTGCTTGTAGACCACACCACTCCTCCAAAATCTCTTGTCCCACCGGAAGAAAATCCGATTTGATTGTTATAAAACAAAATAGTACTAACAGGAAAACTATTTAGCGTTACAGAATCCGATACAACATTTATCCAGCTGTTTCCCCCGTCAGTTGTGCGAAGCATGAATTTTGGCACTCCGCCCATAAATCCGTTCAAAGAATCTAAAAAATAGATTGCACCCATAAAAGCATTTGTATCAGGATACATCGTCTTTGTCCATGTGTTGCCTCCGTTTACTGTCTTGAGAATTATGGTTCCGTCAAAAGTGGTTGAATCCTTGCTCAGCTCCCAGGCAAGGGCATACCCCAACCTCTCATTCAAAAAAAATAATGATTGAATTTTCTGGTTAATTCCTGTACTCTCAAACACCCAGTTCTCCCCTGAATTAAATGTCTTAATAATAAATCCGGAGTCTCCTGCGATCCAGCCCGTATTATTATTTATAAAAAAACATTTGCTGAGATCTTTATGAGTGGGCGATGATTGGCTTATCCAGTACTGTTGTGAAAATGAAATACCTGATATAAAGTAATAAAACAAAAATATTACATAAAATTTTTTCATTTAGTAATTAACTGCCTCTTCACAATTATAAGTTTAGAAATTCTAAGTAATTATTAATTTTTTTTGCCCGATAATATCATATCAATAAATTGTATTGTCTATGATATTATTTTTCATTACTAAACTTTCCATTTTTACACTTCAATGTATTTGAATTTGGAATAAGAATGTGTTTAATACCTTTTGAGAAATTAAATAATTTATAATTTATAATTTATAATTT
>JBBSDT010000533.1:0-1845 GCA_038240405.1 Ignavibacteria bacterium | reverse complement strand
TATAATCGGAGCTTCCAATTGAAAACTCAGGTCTTACAGGTAAAATCAGCTTGGTAGCCGGATCTCCCTGAAGTGTGAAACAGTTTATTGTATGCCGGTTAGAAGTGAGAGCTGAATCTTTGCTCAAAGATTTAGTCCCATAGGCAAATATATCTCCTATCCTTCTCAAAGTATCTTTTGCAATCGCCTTATACATGTAATTGTTAAATGTTGTACATGAACCCACGAAACCCCATCCCGACGTTCCGATAAAAGCAACTGTACCTTTATTAGTCATCGTCATAAATTTCTCCCCAAAAATTCTGGAATTAGGATCTGCAATTTTGCCGGTGTAACAAGTCATGCTCATTATAAGCGGAAACTTCCCGTCATAATTACTCAGAGTATTAGGGTCAGACATACCAATTTCCCAATCCTGGCTGCCGGCATGTCCCATGAAACTAACCATCAGAGTTCCCCGGTTAATTTGGTTTTTTATCGAATCGGAATAATTAAATGTTAGAATGCCATCAGTATCATTCCTTATTATCCGTACAGGATTTCCGGAAACCGGTGCAGGCAGTACATAAGCGCTTATGAGGGTATCGTTGAATGGACGGAGAAGATTCTGCTCGAAAGTATTTATCCCTCCTCCAATAAAAGTAAATGATTTACCCCATGCATCAGGTGTCTGTGTTTCGTAAGTTTTAATATTATCAACCATTATCTGTGCTTCCGCTGGAGTATATGCAGGCAATCTTCCGATTGCAATCTGATTATAATAAGTAAACGCACCAATATTTAAGTTTGAAAAATAATTATCGGTTGTCGGATTTCCATACACGGGAATTAAATTCTTATAATAGATTGTCGCAGGTGTGCTTTTTTTAGGATCAAGCGAGCCGCGTCCCATCAGGCAAATATATTTAAGCTTCGGCAGCTGCCAGAGGTCATACGCATTTTTAACAAAATTTCTTATTGCAATTGGATCTTCCATGCCATAATTAAATATATCATAAATATCGGTTATCTCAGCCTTTGTAACTTTATAGCCATCGGAAGTTTGACGATAATTCTTAAGCTGGCTTGCCTGGGATTCAAAAATTGTATTATAAATCAGCAGATAGTCTGCACTATTATTTTTCGAAGCATAATCAGGTACCTGCCTTTGAATTATTCGAAAGGGTTTTTTGGAAATATTTTTGTTAATAACTTCAAAAGCGCTATTATTTTTGCCTGAAAACTTTAAAGTATCAGAATTGTTTGTAAAGCTATTAATTTTAATTCCATTGTTTACGTCATAAATATTTAGAGGGTTTGCGGGTAAGTAACCCTTAATATTTAGTTGTTTGGAAGTTGTGTCTGTACCATTTAATAAAAATGCGGATTGATTATTCCTAAAATTAAATTGTCTGGGGTATTTAATTTCAAAGTAATCGACAAACATGGTACCTGAAAATGATCCGCGTGATAAATAGGTAGCTCTTACCGTATTTACGGTAGAGTTTGATAAAAGCGAACTGGAAAATGTGATCGTGGTATCAACCCTGTTAAAATCATTCTTTATAAATGTTGCGACGGTTGTATTATTTACCGATACAAGGAGAGTATCCTCATTAAAGACCAATGGGCTCATGCTTTGCGGATATGCAAACATTTTGAGAGAACAAATTTGAGGTGAGGTATATAATAACGGAGTGGAAAAGGTGTCAGACACAGTCTGACCCGTATACAACAAACTCCAATACCATGTTTCACCCAGAAACCTTTCATTTGTAAAGTCCCTGTAATCAGCTCCATTCTGCTTATCCTCCCCGATCCAGTAAATCAGGTCTTTTTCAAGATGGACCATATCATTATAATAAG
>JBBSDT010000532.1:0-1853 GCA_038240405.1 Ignavibacteria bacterium | reverse complement strand
TCAAAACAATATACCACATTGCGTAAATAATAAATTAAATTTCTAATAAATTAATATTTTAATAACAACTTAGAAATTTTTATCCTGAGAAAAGAAACGACAATGCCCTGCAATGCTTCCGCAATTAGCAACAAAGAAAGTAAAATCCGGAAAGAAGTCTTCGTCATCGAAAAAGAAGCAACGGGGATGTAGTAGAAAGAAACCGCAATACAGAATAAAGTAACTAAAATGTGGTAAAATCATTCCGAACAAGACAACTTAGAGAATTTACATAAGAAGAAAGAAACGAAACATTAGAACAAAGTCCCGGAGCAGAAGAGAAAAGTAAATTTACATACGAGAAATCTCTCAAAAATCAATTGCGGAATACATTTACATGATCGCGAAGAGAACTTGCATAGAATCGAACTAATGAACGGAGCTGCGAATAGTTGAAACACAAAAGCGGAGAGACAAAACAGAGGAGCGGAATGATTAAAATTTAAAGCGAACACTTCAAACTTAAAATCTAAAACTTGTTTCACAATCGCGAACTCCTGAACGGAAGTGCGAAAAACTGAAAATCCATCGCGAACAACTGAAACACTATCGCGAACTCCTGAAACACTATCGTGAAAAATCCCAAAAATATTAAAAAAGAGCGGTGAAAACGGAATAAATCAAGCCTTCGGATAAATATCCGCATAAATTCTTTACATAAATAAAAAAAGACTCCATCTTTTAAAAAAGATGGAATCTTTAATAAAAATTATGACTCGAAAGAATTATTTTATCAAAAGCATTTTCTTTGTATCTGTAAAGAATTGTGTTTCCAGTTTGTAATAATAAACCCCTGAAGAAAGTGCAGACCCGTTAAAGTTTACAAAATGGCTGCCAGGCTCCTGTACCCCTTTATTAATCGTTGCAACAAGCCTTCCCATTGCATCAAAAACACTCAGCTTTACATTAGTTTGATTCCTTAACGTGTAGCTGATTTTTGTTGAAGGGTTAAATGGATTCGGATAATTTTGTGAAAGTTCATATTTATCAGGAACTTCTGTGATACCCGTTATTCCCACCAGACCTACAGTTAAAATTAATGTTCTTATATGCACTGGAGTTCCGTTTGAGCCTGCTGCCTGCACTGTTACAGTGTAGCTTCCTGAAGTTGTGCTTGGAGCTGCGCTAACTCTTGCAAGCAGCGAATCAGGATATGCATGCAATGTATTTCCTCCCGGGAATGATACTGTCAAAGCTCCCGCGGTAGGTGGAGGTGTGACAGTGGCGGTAAAAGTAGTAGTGTCAGTATAAAGCTTAACTGAAGGTATTACTACTCTGAAGGTAGCGGAATTTCCGTTATTAATTGTAATGTTAGTAGGATTTACTCTCATTCCATAATCAGGGAAATAAGCTGTAAAATTTGCAAAAGTATTATTTCTAAAATCTGTCCAGGCTAACATTGATGTTTTGGAATTTGAAGTAATAGCATCATAATCACCCAGGTACGCCGGAGTTCCGCCATTACATGAGGTACAATTAATTCTAAACTTCTTATTTGAAACTCTTTGATTAGCAACAAACGAAGCTCCGCCATTCGTAGAATAAGAGGCATAAACAAAACAGCTGTCACTTGTTGGACAATCCCTTGTATCAAGCCATTGCACATAAAGCTTACCAGTTTGCTTGTCGCACCATGGAGCAGGCATCCATTGATTATTATTTTCGGAAGATGCGTCATCATTTACAATTACTTCGCTTGACCATGTTGTGCCGCCGTCTGTAGAAAATCTTGTAAATATATCCGGCTTGTTGCCGTTACCTGCAGGAGTATTTGAAGCATAAAATATATATAATCGTCCTCTGAACGGACCATA
>JBBSDT010000531.1:0-1853 GCA_038240405.1 Ignavibacteria bacterium | reverse complement strand
GTAGCAATTTTAAGTAATCGTCCTAATGCGATTTATAACCGAGTTTCAGGATTTATTTATAAGCATTAGTACTAAAGGATTTCAAATTGGCGAAGTTGCTTTTATAGTTTTAGTATTTGAAAGTAGTGCCATTGCTGCACTTTTCAAACAAATAAATCTTGAAAGCAAGAAATCTTAAAGAAGTAGTAATTATCACTAATTCATCAAAGGAGTTTCTGTTTAAATCGGAAACTCCTTTTTGTTTTTAGCATCACAAGAAGGGAAACAGCTATCCTGACACAGCAGTGTCATCGGACGTACAACAGAACATAGTACAACAAAAAGTCATTGTGGCAAAGCTCGTTTACAAAAATCAGGTGGCGATTTATTTTCTATTCAATTTTTAAGGAAGTTGATATTACAAAAAAATTTTCAGGATGATAGAGCATGAGGGAGTAAGTTGCATTTAGTACGAACATAGATTTATCTTTAATTTCACTTTTTCGCAGTAATTATATTGGTTTTAAAATTGAAAGCAATGACTGACATAATCATGCATTTATGCACTTTAAATTTTCCGTTTATATTATAATTTTCACAGGTCTTAATAATTCTTTATCAACCGAAATCATCTGCGTCACCAATCGAAGCTCATCGTCCCGGTTAGCTTACGGTGGATACACTGAATATAGTCCATTATTGGATATATTTAAATACTCAAAAACATATATCACATCCTTTCCAATATCTATATATCCCGAATAATATTGAAAGGGTTTTTTGAATCCGGAATTACTTACAAGTTTAATAAAACACATAAAACAAATGAGCATTTTATTTGTTGCTAACATTAAACAAAATGAATTGCATACTAAATGGCAAATAATTTAATTATTGGTGCTTCTTCAGGAATAGGTAAAGCACTTGCCAGACAATTGGCAGATAGCGGTCAGATGGTATTTGGGACTTTTAATAAAAATGAAATACATTCGGAACATCCTTTTATTAAATACTGCCAATTAAATGTTTTGGATGAAAACTTTTCCCTTGATTTTTTGCCTGATACATTAACAAGTGTTATATACTGTCCCGGAAGCATCAACCTTCGACCATTTGAAAGAATTAAACCAACCGATTTTACGAATGACTATAACCTGCAAGTGGTAGGAGCTATAAAAATAATTCAAGCTGTTGCCTCAAAACTAAAAGACAGTGAAAATGCCTGCATTATATTATTTTCTACTGTTGCAGTTCAAACAGGTTTACCCTTTCATTCACAGGTATCTGCATCTAAGGGTGCTATTGAAGGATTAACAAAAGCATTGGCTGCTGAGTACGCACCAAAAATAAGAGTGAATTGTATAGCACCTTCATTAACAGAAACTCCTTTGGCAGCTTCATTATTAAATAGTGACCAGAAAAAGGAAGCAAACGCGCAACGGCATCCGCTAAAAAGAATTGGAACAACAGATGACATTGCAAATATGGCTGAATTTTTACTTTCCCATAAAGCAAGTTGGATAACAGGACAAATTATTCATGTGGATGGTGGTATCTCAACTTTAAAAACATAAAAAAATAATAACATTTTATCCATTTGCTTAAAACATAAATGCTATCTAACTTCAACAGGTTTTTAATTACAATACTGTTGCTTTAAAGAAAATAGGATTAAGATTTTATTTCATGAAAATATTACTAACCGGTGTAACCGGATATATTGCACAAAGATTATTGCCAGTTTTATTGGAAAATAACCATGAAGTTATCTGCTGTGTAAGAGATAAAAACAGATTTAATAAAAAAAATTATTTGACCTCAAATCTCTCGGTAATTGAAGTAGATTTTTTAAACAAGGAAAGTTTAAAGCATAT
>JBBSDT010000530.1:0-1854 GCA_038240405.1 Ignavibacteria bacterium | reverse complement strand
GATTGTATACAACGGATTATTGTGGAATGCCTGATAAATTAACCAATTATAAAATACCTATTTTAATAAATTATATACAATGTGCGGTTTAGCAGGATTTGTGGGTTTTAAGGACAACCTTAAATTAGCAGAACATTCTAATAAAGTTCAAAAACATCGTGGACCTGATAATCAATCCGTATGGGCAGATGATTATATTGCTCTTGCTCATCAAAGGCTTTCTATCATTGATTTAAGTGAACGATCTAATCAGCCATTTCATAAAGGTGATTTAGTAATGATCTTTAACGGGGAGATATATAATTATAAAGAGCTGCAGGATCTGCTAATCTCTGAAAAGAATGTTTCCTTTATTACAACTTCTGATACAGAAGTAGTTCTTGAAATGTACAAGCATTATGGTGAAAAGAGTCTTGACTCTTTAATAGGAATGTTTGCTTTTGCGATATATAATAAAGCTACTTCTTCACTTTTTTTAGCCCGTGATCACTTTGGAATAAAGCCGCTTTTTTATACACAGATAAATGCATCTTTTGCTTTCAGCTCTGAGTTGAAAACCTTAGTGACTATTCCCGGATTTAATAAGAGCATTAATCCAAAAGCCCTGGTAAGCAGTTTAAATTACTTATGGGTTTCAGGAAATGATACAATGTTCAACGGGTGCTTTAAGCTACCTGCTGCACATTACTTAACATATACCAAAGAACAAGGCGTTCGCTTAACCAACTATTGGCAATTGAATGACAGCGTAAATGGTTCAGCATCTGATGAGGAAACCGTTACAAAAGATCTTGCCGAGGCTTTGGAATTATCTATAAACCGCCATATGGTTGCTGATGTACCTGTAAGCAGCTTTTTAAGCGGCGGACTTGATTCTTCGTTAATTGCCGTGATTGCAAAAAAGACAAATGAAAAACTTTCTACCTATACAATTTCAACAGAGGATAAAGATAAAAGAGCTGAAAGCATGCCTGATGATGAAAAGTTTGCTAACATAGTTGCCAGTAAATTTAATTTAGATCACCATGTAATTAAGATCAATACAGAGATACTTAAAGATCTTCCTAAGATGGTAAGAACATTAGACGAGCCTATTGGAGATCCTGCCGCTATAAATACATATTTAATCTGTAAAGCAGCCAGGGAAAAAGGTGTGAAGGTATTATTATCCGGTATGGGAGCAGATGAACTTTTTTTTGGTTATAGAAGGCAAAAGGCCACGTTGATGGCTATGAAATATAATAAGTTGCCTGGCTTTGTGAAATATTCTGTCTCTAAATTAGTTAATATGTTACCGGTAAAAATTGCCGGCAAAGGATTTAAATTAGGAAGATGGGCAAAGCGGTTTTTAAGCTTTGCCTCCATGCCTGTTGATAGTTCCTATATGCGTAGTTATTCATATTATAGTACAAGCGACTTAAAAAAATTATTAAACCAAAACTATTGGTCTGCAATAGACTCAATAAACCTGGAACACAAAACAATATTTAATTCAAAATATAAAGAGGATACAATAAACAGTATTTGCCATACAGATATAAACATGTTTATGCTTGGACTAAATTTAACCTACACAGATAGGGCATCTATGGCAGCTTCTGTTGAAGTGAGAGTTCCATTTATAGATAAACTTTTTATTACTAAAGCCATGCAAATACCTGGTGCTTTAAAAATAAAAAATGGAACTTCTAAGTATATACTTAAAAAATCGGCAGAAAAATTTCTGCCTGACAACATCATCTACCGGCCAAAAGCTTCTTTTGGTGCACCCATCCGGTCATGGATATCAAATGGCCTGAAGCCAATGGTTGACGAACTCCTCTCGGAGGAAAATATTACCAGCAGAGGATTCTT
>JBBSDT010000529.1:0-1870 GCA_038240405.1 Ignavibacteria bacterium | reverse complement strand
TAGCAGACGGAAAAAGCAAACTTAGTGTACTCAATGCCGTTAAAAATAAATTGTTAGCAAGGGTAATAGCTGTTGTGAATAAACAGGAATTATATGTGAAAAAAGCAGCCTAAAATTGATTTGTTTTTGTCATAGAAATCGATGGCGTAAAATTTGAAATAAAGAAAAAATCTTGCGAGGGGGAAATGTATGAAAAAACTTGTTGGTGAAAAACACCAAAAAGGGCGGGAGCCTGATCTTCTCTTCCAGATCTTTTTGCTTATCTGGCTCATCTGCGGCAGGACGAGACAAATATAAAGTTAAAGTAACAACTAAAAGCCAAATTCATAAATGTCAGCCCCGAACTATAGATACCATGTTGCTGAGGTTGATGTTACATTGTCCAGGCCTGCTTTTGCAAATATTTTTTGTTGCCTGCAGTTTTATTTCTTGGCAAGGAGTTTCATTGAAAATTTTTTAAACATTTCATCTCTGCAACTCAAATATAACTCAGCCACCAAAAATTATGTGTTGATTTATATTTTCCGTAATAGCGACAAGGGAAATATAAAATTGCGACTACTACAGCCCACACCACATACACCATCCACAATGGATGTCCGCTGCCATAAGGTAAACTTCCCTCCCTGAAATGAGTAAAATCTAAATCGCTCCATGAATGTCCTGATGCGAAAAATAAACCGAATGCAACAATATGTAGCACGAGCACATGCAGTATATAATAAAAGAAAGGAACTTTCCCATAAACCCTGATTAGTTTACTGATGCTGCCGGAAATATTTTCTAAACGGGATAATAAAACAAGCGCCGGGCCCATTGTCATTAAAATAAATAAAAGTGAAGCCGGGTATTTTGTTGTCTTCACAAAATCGAAAATGGTAAAAAGTATAGTGGTTTGAGTTTTCCACGGGTGCAAATCTCCATATACATTTATCCATCGTATTACAACAAATAATAAAATTGATGCAATGCCTGAATTGCGTAAAACTTTTCTCCTGAACTTAGCATTTGTTTCCGGCAAATAAAGTTTCCCTGCTGCATAACCCAATATCATTAAACCAAGCAAAGACAGAAATGGATACTGCATAATAACCATTAAGTGTTCCTGCAACAAATATTGATGTTCGCTGTGAACAGTTGACCAAAGAAAAGATTCCCAAAGCGGCGTGTTAATAATAATATTATCAAGAATATTATGTCCGAAAACAATTAATAGTCCTATGATAAGTAAAAATCGGTATGGTAAAAACTGCAAAACAGAAAGCAATACCATGCATAAACCTATTGCCCAGATTACTTGCAGATTAAGTACGCTGTAAGTGGCATCCCATACGGGCGCCATAATAACGATTTGAGCGAGCATCAAAAATAATCCTCTCGAAAAAAGAAAAATGGCTACTTGTTTTTTTGTTTTGCCTTTGCTGCTATATAAAAAAATACTGGTACCAGAAAGAAAGACGAATACAGGTGCACAAAAATGTGTAATCCATCTTGTCATGAAGAGTATAGGCGTAGTGGTTGTCAAGTCAAGCGGGTCTTGGTCAATTGAATTGCCATAATGGATAAAATCACGGGTATGGTCAAGTGCCATAATAATCATAACAATTCCTCTTAGCAGGTCAATTGACTGAATTCTGTATCTATTTTCAATTGTCATGCTTTGTATAATGTTAGCTGTCGTCAAAAAATTGCAGGCAACGTTAAGGCTTGGCGATGGGCTGGTATTTTATAGTCGTCAGCCCGGAACTAAAGCTGAATATTATCCTGACCCGTCCTGAAAAAAGTTGTCTGGTTAATAATAATAATCCTGTTATTGGTTGACTAAGATAATTCATCCTGAAATAGGTTGATTTAAAAAGTTAGTTGCCGT
>JBBSDT010000528.1:0-1890 GCA_038240405.1 Ignavibacteria bacterium | reverse complement strand
TGGCGAGATTTTTAAAATTGGCAATATTACTATAGAAGCAATTCATACTCCCGGACACACACTTGAATCAACTTGTTATATTTTAAGAGATGAATCCGGAAAACCTCATTGCATTTTTACAGGAGATACTTTATTTGTTGGGGATGTAGGCAGGCCTGACCTTAGCAGCGGCAATATGACAAGTGATGAGCTTGCTTCAATCATGTTTGATACGATTAATAACAAACTTTTGCCATTGGCAGATGATATAATTGTTTATCCTGCACATGGGCCTGGCACCAGTTGCGGCAAAAATTTGGGGCCTGAAACAATAACTACTATCGGTGAACAAAAGAAAAATAATTATGCCTTACGTCCTCAAACAAGAGAAGAATTTATCGCAGCAGTTACTACTGGCTTGGATGAAGTGCCACCCTATTTTTCTATAAATGCCAAGATTAATAAGGAAGGATATGATAGTCTTGACGAAATAAAAAGGAAGGGCCTTGCACCTTTAACTATAAAGGAGTTTAAACAAAAAATGGCTGATGACTTATTGGTTTTAGATACAAGAACAGCAACAGAATTTTCGGGCGGGTTTATTCCCAGCTCTTTGTTCATTGGCCTGGAAGGGAGATTTGCTGAATGGGCAGGAAATATTTTGTCGTTCCATCAAAGGGTAATTTTAGTTACGGATAATGGAAAGGAAGAAGAGACGATAGTAAGGCTTGCAAGGGTAGGCTTTAATAATGTGGAAGGCTATCTTAAAGGTGGTTTTGAATCCTGGAAAAAAGCCGGTGAAAAAATTGATATGATCATTGATGTTGAAGCTGATGAACTTGCTATGGATATACCTCATGATGATAATCTTGTAATAGTGGATGTGCGTAAAGGAATTGAATTCGCCGAAGGACATGTAAAAGATGCAATAAATCTGCCATTGAATGAAATGACGGATGTTGCGCAAATTGCACAACTGGAAGAAAATCAAAATATATATATCCATTGCGGAAGTGGCTACAGAAGCCTGATAGCGGCATCAATACTAAAAAAACAGGGCTATCACAATCTTAGAAATGTTACAGGGGGTTGGGATAAAATAAGTGAACAAAAAAATATTAAAACAGAAAAAGAAGCAAGTGTATTAAATTAATGTTTGGTTTTAAAATCTGTCTCAAAATTTTTTTATTTGATTCTTTGGATATACTTTTGAAAATAATTTGTGAATTTCGCTTTATAATTGCACCTCTTTAACAAAGAACGTATACTCCTCACTTTCTTAGTCCAATTTCGTATAGGTAAATACAATGCTATATCTATTAAAAACATCTTGATAATTTAAGAGGTTAATTTCTTTAATAAAATTTTGAGAAACGTTTGGATTTCGCACTAAAAATCTTTTATATGAAACACAAAATTCTGACAACTTTTATTTTGCTTTTTCTTGGTATTGTTACCTATGCGCAAACTTTGCAATTGTGGACGTGGGATACTTACAAAATAAAATTTAAAGCGCCCGATAATCTTGAAGTAAAGAAAAATGATGCAACTATATATGAAGCGGGTAACAGTGCGATGTTCCTGGATATTTACCCACGTAAAGGCGAGAATCTTGCTTATGATGGTATGAAAAATGCCATTATTAAGTGGGCCAACGATTTAGATCTTTCATACAAGGCTGTAAATTCTGACGGAGATACGCAGCCAATTTATCTTGAAAATATTAATGGCTATTGGGGCTGTGCTATTGATGGTTCAAAGAATGGCCTACCTGCTACCATTGTGCTTCTTGTTAACCCTGATGATCCTAATCTTAGCTTTTATATTTGGCTAAATTATTCCAAAGAATACTATCACGATGCAGTAGCAATATTAAAAAGCTTTACGCCAATGTGATGTTTAAAATTAGCT
>JBBSDT010000527.1:0-1890 GCA_038240405.1 Ignavibacteria bacterium | reverse complement strand
TTAAAAAACATTTGCAAACATTCAAAATGTGTGATTATTTCTTTGGAAAGTCTTTTAATCTTAAACATATTTTTATTATTTTGGAAACAATAATATCTATATTTATATATAACTTAAATTCAAAACGGGCAACTTAAGTAAATTAGAATCTATATTTGCAGTTACATATACATTATTAGCAGAATCAAGAATTAATACGGCAAAATTTATCGCATATATATCCGTTGTCGGATAAGTTCTTATCCATTGTATATTCCCATCAATATCTAATTTAATTGTATAGTTATTGTCGGAACTTCTTGACGCTATATATACATTTTGCGATTTATCAACAGCAATATCATACCCGTTATTTAGAGGATATATCCGTTTTACCCACAGAATATTTCCGGAGCTGTCATATTTTACTGTAGTGCAGTTGTAGTTTGAAGAAGCATCCTCACTTGCTCCCGTCACATAAACATTTGAGGAATTGTCTGTAGTCAATGCATAGGGGTGGTCATCAGCAAAAGGTGGTGGACCCGGACCATTATAATGTCGAAGCCATATAATGTTACCATTATTTGAATACTTAATGGTTGTATAGTCGTAGTAGGTATCTGCGTATTGAGTTTCTCCTGTTATTAATATGTTGCCATTATTGTCTAAAGCTAAATCTTGAAGCCTATATGCTCCAGGATATCGGTTAACCCAATAGTTATTACCATTGCGGTCATATTTAGCCACAACATAATAGCCCGAACCAATTCCGGCTGCATATATATTTCCAAGAGAATCTAAAACTAACTTATTATAATCGGCAGCATGATACGCCGTCCATTTCAAATTCCCAAATTTATCATATTTGATCACCAATTCAGCTCCTGCGATATATACATTTTCGGAATCATCAAGTTTTATGTCGTGACCTAAATTATAATTATTTCCAGATCTTTGAAAATCCCTGATCCATAAGGTATCGCCATACTTGTCGTATTTAATTGTTGTGCATTTAAAACCAATTGAAATTTCCACCCCTCCGGTAACATAGACATTTCCAGAATCGTCTAAACATATTTGACTCGCACCATCATCCAGACTTCCCTCTCCAGAATACCTTCTTACCCAACTTTGTGACATTTGAGCTAAGCTTAAATTGGAACCTAATAAAACTAGAAAAAAAATTAACCTTATTTGAAAAGTCATTAGTAACTTTAATAGATGATTTTTATGATATTTTTAAAAATTTTCCTACTGATGGAATTTTCCAATTCCCTGAACTACTCTGCGATTTAGCTTTCAAGACAAAAAGCATATAATATCCTGGAGGTGCTCTGAATTGATCGGGAGCTGTAACAATATACCTTCCCGGAGGACCACTGGCATCAGGTACAAACGCTAATTCGATATATCTTTGATCCATATTATTTCCGTGCGTCACGGCACCTGGTTTCATTAAAGCCATTGAATCTAAAGGGTAAGTACCATTAAGAGTTATCAGAAATGTATTTCCATAAGTAATTCCACTTGGAGCCTTGGTTATAACAGGTCTGTCCATCCAGTAAATATCAAGAATTATTTCGGAACTCTACGAGTGTTATCATAAAATACTTTACGTTTTTGGATTATTCAACTCACTGCGACTTTTTTTGTGGAGGGATGAATGTCCGATTAATAACATACGGGATGAAGTATTGTAAGGGGTATAAGTTGATTGGATTCCGGCCTAAAGATTGCCGGAATGACAATTGGTTGGGTTTGGATTGATAGGGTTTAGGTTAATTTAGTTAATTTAGACCAGTTGCCTCATAATTAAATGTTACCGTAGCAGTAGTAATCTTTTCTTTTCTTTTTTGCTACTTTTTTCTTTTCTTTTGTTAATAATGTTAGTATTGTTAATATTCTTAATTT
>JBBSDT010000526.1:0-1894 GCA_038240405.1 Ignavibacteria bacterium | reverse complement strand
TTTGTAATGCTAATTATATCACTTTTTTTGATTTTGTAAAGGCTTGGACACAATTATGGCACATTTCCACTCTTATGACGAAACTTGGCTTATACTCTTAGAAAATAAAGGTTCCTCAGGGCAAGCCCACGAGGTATTACTGCAAAGAAAAAGAAAGTCTATCGCCGCAAGCGGCGAGGTATTAAACCTGTATTTCCCGCTGGGCGGGATCAGCCCATAAGTGTTGAGAATCCTTAAATCTCTGCTAGAATAAAGGTAAAAGAAGTAAAAATAAAAACAAAATTCAATGAAAAATATTAAAATTCTATCTGCGGCGGATGTATTAGGATTCATCCCTGATAGCCTTTTAGATCAGTTTGCTCTGGGCAGCAAAGTAGATGTGTCAGTAAAAAAGTTGTGTGGTAAGACAGTTTTACAATTATTCCTGTATGGGGCTTTAAATTTTAAAACTATCTCACAGCGTATTTTAGCCACTATTTACGCTTCAGACGAATTCAGGTTGTTGTTTAGTGTTACCGGAAAAAAGATCAATTTTTCTACTGTCAGTTTAAGGTTAGGAAATATTAAAATCGAATTTTTTGAAAACATTTTTAACTACCTTGTTAGTTCCAAGCATATTTCCTCTGTCTGTTTCTCTGAAGCCAAGATCGGTATTGAAAAATTAGACTCCACTTTCCTTGGGTTATCCAGTAAGTTGTTAAAAGTTGGTATGGACATGAATGCGGGACAGAAAAACCTTAAATTCGGCACAGTAATCTCCAGCGGCATCCCGGTACACATCGAACTGTTTACTAACAATCCTGATATATCAGAAGACCGAGTTTTTCCAAAGCTACTACGAGCTAATTATCAAAAAAAGGCTGTAAACATTACTATTTTTGACAGGGGCATGCATAAACGGGAAAGTTATGTAAAGCTTAACCAAGAACAAATTAATTTTATCAGCAGAGCTCAGGCTAACACCAGTCTTGAAGTACTGGAGGAAACAGCTTTAGAACAAAGAACAACTGATACGCTTACCGATTTAACGGAGCAAAGAGTTAAGTTTAAAGGTTTTACCGTAAAAAATATTCCCAATAAATGCTTAGAATTTAGGTTAATTACCGGCAGGAACAAGAAAACTAAAGAATCCCTTCGCTTTATCACCAATGTAGATTTTTTGACTGCTACAGAAATTACTGAACTTTACAAATCCAGATGGGAGATAGAAACCTTTTTTAAATTTATTAAACAAGAGTTGAATTTTAAACACTTACTTTCCAGAAATGAAAATGGTATTAAAGCTGTCATGTACCTAACCATGATTACCGCCATCCTACTGACTATTTACAAGAAAGTTAATAACATTGTTGGTTGGGCGATTACTAAGTTTAAGTTTATGGAAGATCTGCAGAGAGCAATTATGCATAATTGGGCTCCGCAGGTCTTACAGGCTTTAAATGAAGGTCAAAACTTATCCAATACTCAGTATTTAAGCGGGTAATGTTACATTCTCAACACTTATGGGGTTGCCCTTGTAATCATGAATCGTTATATTTTTGTTTATAATCCAGGCGTGGTATGCTATAATCAAATAGGAAAGTCATGAAACTGCAACAAAAACAAAGGGGTTTACCTTAATTGAACTATTGGTGGTAATTGCCATTATCGGGCTTTTGGCTTCGGTTGGGAAAGCCTTGTGGTAATTTTTTTTTGATTTTTTTAATAAAATTATATAAAAACAATGATAAAATTTGTCCACAAAGACCACGTGCATAAAGTCAAAACCACGGGAAAGTTAGTTATCTCTTACACCCTTTGGGAGTTGGTGCTGGGCTTGCTTTTGATAATTACCAACATTGCCGGCATTGCTATTATTTACGAGTATGTACTAAAACCCCAGGCACAATCCACG
>JBBSDT010000525.1:0-1919 GCA_038240405.1 Ignavibacteria bacterium | reverse complement strand
TTTGTCTTTGGATTGAACGGGTTAGGATAATTTTGTGATAGTTCATTCTTATTGACTATTCCTACATAAATTTCAGAATTCAAATAATAGTATTCGAAGCTTCCATTGAAATCAATTTGTTTAAGACGGTATTTATAATATCCTGTAGACAAACCGTAATCTATGAATGTATAGTTTATCGGAAATTGCGTTGAACCATTCCCGGAAATTGAACCAACCACTTCGTATGTCCCTCCAATAGATGCATTGGATCTTTCTATATCAAATCTTGCATTGTTTAATTCCGTCATCGTCGACCAATTTAATGTAATGTCTCTTCTGTTAATTGAATAAGTTAACGAAGTCAGCATGACCGGAAGTAAAATACTAGCCTCGTCAGCCCCCATATATGGAAAAAATGGTGATCTCGGTTCATCATCTATATCATCGGTTACTTCAGAAAGAGGTGTTCCGATAAGCATAGTATCGCCGATTGATTGCCCTGCAAGATGAAAATCAGTACTACTTTGAAAAGTTACCGGTACTTCTTTTGAATTGTGATCATTACCTGTGATTGAAATCCATTTATTCAAAGAGTCTAGAGGAGAGCCATTCATTATTCCAAAAAATGGTTTGTGATAATAAAAATTATTATAATCTGAAATCAGCGTCGAAGATTCTACCTTCATAGGATATCCGGTTCTGAATCCGCCGGACAAATTTACGATAATATTATTTTTCATATAAATGGGAGAACTGCCTACAAATTCGAGATTATTCGCAAGTGCGGTTCCTACTATTGTATTATAATAATACTTTATATATTGAGAATTATAGCTGCCAATTCCTTTAGCAAGACCTGCATATATGAAATTATTTGACACCAAGGCATTCCGGGGAGAACAATTTTCGAATATAAGAGCAGCATTAAGGCCGGAGGGAGGAAAAGTCTCTACAATTTGAAACCTGTTTTTGGAGATTTTAATGAAACCGTTGCAACGGTAGCCTTGATTGCAATTCCTGCGTCAATATACGGATACAGAGTAGCAAATAAATTCTTTTCAATTAGTATTGAATCGACATCTGAAATAGATATAGTATTTCCGAGGTTTGAGAATACATTATCCGAAATTCTAATAAAACCAGAATTCGCATTAAATCTTAAAGCATTATTCGGTGAATATTTAATATATCCACTAAAAGTGTTTCCTTCTATTACTAAAACGTCAGTTGAAAATGCAGAATCCCCAATCACAGGAAAGGTGAATTCTTTATCATAAAGGAAAATATTATCAAGAACTGAAATTTTTTTGGAATTGCCGGATAATAATAATGTAGTTTGACCGGGCGGATTACTAATATCATAATCCCGAATAGTCAGTTTTCTAATAGTGAGGAAATCAGCATTCCTGATATAGATTATATAATTGCGGTTTAGAATGGTTGACTTCCAAACTACCGAATCCGGGCTCAATGCTTCAGATTGGAATACTATATTTCTGGTTAAGCTGGCTCCGGGTATTGAATCAATGAAGACCTGTTCGTCGTAAGTTCCCGATTTGATGTTAAATGTTACAGGACCGCTCACACCATTTGTCATTAAATCATTAACCGCGGAATTTATTGTTGGATAATTCCCTCCAAGGCCAATTGTATATGGGCCGCTAAGCTGGGAGTAGGATTTGAATTGGAAGAAAAATACAAGAGTAAAAACGATAAGAAAAAATGAAGATTTCCTTTTCATAAAAGCCTCTTACTTTTTGAAAAGTACAGGTTTAAAAAGTAAAATACAATAGAGATGAGTTCAAAGGCATGACACGTGTGATAACTCAATAGAAATGTCATGCCTTTGAACTCATTAGAAATGTCATACTCTTATTTTTAAATTAATGTAAAGCTTCAACGTAACGAAAGGAGGGCGTAGCCCGACTGAAGTTACG
>JBBSDT010000524.1:0-1931 GCA_038240405.1 Ignavibacteria bacterium | reverse complement strand
TGCTCAATAAATAATCTTCAGTGTTGCGGCGAGGTTAATCCTCGCCGCAACTTTTTCTTCATTCTTAATAAATCATTTCCTAATAATTTCTAAACTCAAAAAATAATCAAAATGAAAAACATTTTCCTCAGTGCCGCGCTCCTTGTAATTACAAGCACCGCCGCTTTTTCACAAGCCAACACCACGCTTAGTAATCTGGTAAGCCCTACTTCGGTGAATCAAAACCTGATTCCATCTTCAAACAATGGGAAAAACCTGGGCAGCTCTTCAAAGGGGTGGAAGAACGGTTACTTCACTAATGCCATTTATCTGTATGGCTTTAAGATTATTGATGCTTCTATATATGATTATGGTCCTGAGAATACCGGTTTTGGTAACCAGGCTCTTAACTCTCTAAATACCGGAGATCCTTTTCCAGGATTGGACAATGCAGCCTTTGGTTTTAAGGCTTTATATTCAAACATTGCGGGTGAAGCTAACACTGGGATTGGTTCTCAGTCACTCGTTAACAATTTTGATGGCACTGAAAACACTGCTATTGGCTTTGCTGCAATGTATGACAATATTGGGGGCGGCTTTGGTCATGGTAGTTATAACACTGCTACAGGAACTGTCTGCCTCCATAATAATCCTTGGGATCCTATAATACCGGCAACGGCTATGAGGCGCTCTATAGTAATAATTCCGGCTTATATAATACTGCGATTGGTCAAGCAGCCGGCTACCATGTCATATCAGGAAGTAACAACACTTTTGTTGGTGCAGTAGCCGACTGCGGGTTTCTGGGCACCGTTACCAACGCCACGGCAATCGGCTACAGCGCAACCGTTACAAGCAACAATCATTTTGTGTTTGGGGATAGTGATGTGGTGGGCTGGGGGTTTGGAGTTGAATCTTCAACACGCGCGATAAAAGTTGGTACTTCTTCGTCCAATGGAAATGGTGCCTACCTCACCACGGGTGGAGTATGGACAGATATTTCTGATCAGAACAAAAAAGAAAACATCACTGAGCTTGATAAAAAAACTGTGCTGGAAAAAATTCTTGAGCTTAAAATTTCACAGTGGAAATACAAGGGAACAGAAAACGAATATCACATCGGACCCATGGCGGAAGATTTTCATAGAATGTTTGAAGTAGGAGATGACAGCTCGATTTCTTCGATGGATAAAACAGGTGTTTTGTTTCTCGCTGTGCAAGCGCTGAGTGATGAGAATGAAAAATTGAAATCGGAAATTGCAGATCTTAAGGTGTCAATCAGCAATCCGCAATCGACAATGACGGACGGCTTTGTGAAATCCGCAATCCAAAATCCGCAATCCGAAATCACTTTGCTCGGTCAGAACATTCCCAATCCATTCGACAACTCAACGCTTATTCCTTTCCGCATTCCGAAAGATTGTAAGGATGCTTCAATCATGATTACGAATACCTCAACTTCAGAAGTGATCAGTGTTATTCCAATTTCCTGCAATGAGGATCATGTGAGCATTGATGCAGGCACTCTCGCGAGCGGAACCTACACTTATACATTGTATGTGGATGGGAAAATGATTAATACGAAGCAGATGGAACTCCTTAAATAAGAAATTAGAAAGTGACATCGCACCTGCCCCCCCGAGAACCCAGGGGGATTTTTCATCGGGATGGTTATTCAGAAATAGAACCCCTCTTGCACTGAAACAGCCGCAAATAAAATCAACTTTGCGGCTGATTCATTTTTGATCAACAATCGAAAATGAAAATGTTTTTCTCCTCGGAATTTAGTGAACGAATTGTAATCAATCAACCTCGGGATTATTCTTTATTTCCAAATGAATAATACATTTGAAGATGCTCCGACTGATTCTTATTCCCGCTTTCATTGTTTGCACAGTTTTTTGCTCAGCGCAAACATTGATCAATCAAGCCGAACTTCTAAAAACAGAAAT
>JBBSDT010000523.1:0-1937 GCA_038240405.1 Ignavibacteria bacterium | reverse complement strand
TCCAAAAAGCTTATAAACGTCATATCCTGACAAAAAAATCAACGAAGCGTAAACGCAGTTTACGCAAAGCAGGGATTGTTAGTTCTGCTAACAGGCCATTTGTTATGCGCTTGTTAAGGATGAAATAAAGCAACCCTGACCTCTAAGGGGGAAGAAGAAAAACATATTTCAATAACTCAATTAATTTTAGAATCGGGGAAAAATCCTAAATCTAAAATCCTAAATCTAAAATATTAAATTATGCCACGTTCAGTAAATGCAGTAGCATCAAGGGCAAGAAGAAAAAGAATTCTTAAAGCAGCCAAAGGATATTATGGCAAAAGGAAAAACGTTTATACCGTTGCTAAAAATGTAATGGAAAAAGGAATGACCTACAGTTATGTGGGTCGTAAGTTAAAGAAGCGTGAATACCGTGCATTGTGGATTGCACGTATAAATGCTGCAGTAAGGGCTGAAGGAATGAATTACAGTCAATTCATTCATAAGCTTGCAGAAAAAAATATTGATCTTAACAGGAAAATTCTTGCAGATATGGCAATGAATGAGCCTGAAAGTTTCAAAAGCCTGGTGCAATCAGTTAAATAAAAAACCTTGAATATATATTCATTAAAGCCGTGCGAAAAAATCGTGACGGCTTTTTTTATTTGTATGAATACTCCATTCTGTTACATTTGTAAAAATTTTTTTAAAGATTTTTAACCCATTCAATGAATAATACTTATAAAGATCTCGTTCATCAAACGTTTAATTTTCCTCAGGAAGATTATGACCTTAAAGATGATTACCTGCAATATAATGGAGTAGATGTAAAAGCATTAATTGATAAATATGGCACTCCATTAAAATTTTCTTTCCTGCCAAAAATCGGGATGCAAATAGCTAAGGCAAAAAAAATGTTTGCGAATGCTATAAAAAAACACAAATATGAAGGAGAATACTTTTATTGCTATTGCACCAAAAGTTCACATTTTTCTATTATTGTTGAAGAAGCTTTAGAAAGCAAAATACATCTTGAAACTTCTTATGCTTATGACATTGATATAATTAATACACTGTATGAAAGAAAAAAAATTAATAAGGACATCTTCATCATCTGTAATGGATTCAAGCAAAAGCCTTATATAACCAGGATTGCAAGGTTATTGAATACAGGTTTTAAAAATGTAATACCGGTGCTTGATAATAAAGACGAATTAGCTGCTTATCGTAAATCAGTAAAAGTTCCTTTTAATATTGGAATAAGAGTAGCTGCAGAAGAAGAACCCACATTCCCTTTTTATACCTCACGGTTAGGCATACGTGCAAAAGATATTCTTGAATTTTATGTTGATGAAATTGAAGGGAATGAACACAGGTTTCAATTAAAAATGCTGCACATATTTTTGAATAAAGGCATTAAAGATGATATTTATTACTGGAGCGAGCTTAATAAGATCATCAATCTTTATTGCCAGCTTAGAAAAATTTGTCCCGAGCTTGATTCAATAAATATTGGCGGGGGTTTTCCTATTAAACATTCGCTTGGTTTTGATTACGATTACCAGTTTATGATAAATGAAATAGTAAGAAATATAAAAGTAGCCTGTAAGAGAAGCAAGGTTCCTATGCCTAATATTTTTACTGAATTTGGAAGTTATACCGTAGGCGAGAGTATGGCGCATATTTATAGTGTAATTGGCGAAAAGAAGCAGAATGATAGAGAAACATGGTACATGATTGATTCATCTTTTATTACTACACTGCCCGATACATGGGGAATTGGAGAGAAATTTTTAATGCTTCCGATTAATAAATGGAATGAAGAGTACCAGCGTGTAACACTTGGCGGTATCACTTGCGATAGTCATGATTATTATGATTCGGAAGAACACATAAACGAAGTTTTTTTACCTAAAGTTATAAAGGGAGAGGAGCCATTGTATGTTGGCTTTTTTCAC
>JBBSDT010000522.1:0-1943 GCA_038240405.1 Ignavibacteria bacterium | reverse complement strand
TGAAGATAAGGGAACGAATTCTTAATAATTTGAAGAAGAAAGCTCACATATTAGGTTACAACATAACTCCGATGGTGAATTAAAAGGGTTCATCAGTAGAAGAGCGGCGCTCTTCCGCTCGACGAAGCAATCTCTCCTTTCCCGTCAGGGACGAAATATATTTTTTAATTTTAAACTTTCACAAATTTTATTTCGTTCCTACGGGACTAAAACAAAAACTATCTTTTGCTACCAATATAGAGTCCCTACGGGACTGAAAAAAGCGAAGACTGTTCTCAAAATTCATGTAAAATTGCCAGGTTACAGTATTCCGTAAATCCACTGCCAACAATGCTTTACATATTTTATTTTTTTTTACTATCAGAAAACACGAAAAAATTTCCTTTGACAAATAGAATTAAAATTCATAAATTTATTTAGGCAGCATCGGTGTGTTTTGAACCAGGATTAAATTGATTATTTGATATACTTTGAAGCTACCGGGCTTTCATTAGTTCTTTTATTATAAGTTGCATATGCTTAATTGCCTCAATATAACAAGCGTTATTAATCATAGTCTTCTTTTAATCAATTTAATCATAGTTCAGGACTTGAGCAAAGAAATGTTAATCTCCTGCAAAGAAACTGGAATCGGCTGAAAACAAACTAAACTATTGAACAATCAATCGGCGCAGAGGAAAAAATAAAGTAAAATCCGTAAAGGAGTCTCCGCACAGGAAAAAGAAGCAACTGAAATGTGGTATAAAGAAATCGTTCAACAGAATAAGAAACAAAACATCGGTAAAATCATTCGGAGCAAGACAACATAGCGAATTTACATAAGAAGAAAGAAACGGAACAGGCGAACAAAGTCCCGGAGCAGAAGAGAAAAGTCAATTTTCATAAGATAAATCTCTTGAAACACCGCCGCGAAATACCGAAACACCATCGCGAAATACCGAAACACCTTCACGACATACTGAAACGCCGCCGCGAAATACTTAAAAACCATCGCGAAATACTTAAAAACCATCGCGAAATACTGAAACACACCCGCGAAATACCGAAACACGATCGCGAACTACTGAAAATCACCCTTCAACAGTTCAAAATTAAAATCTAATAGTTGTTTTGTGATCACGAAGAGTTGAAAACGATTTAAATTACATATATTCGTCATCCCGGCATCTCCCAGTCCCGGATCCAATCAGCAAACTCCCGACTTGTCATTACGGTAATCTTTAGGCCGGGGCCCCCTCTGGGTCATCCAATCAGCACACTTGCCAATAAAGTCAAATTTAATTAGATGCTAATACTCTTTCAAGACCCGGCGGATAACTCCTCTGTACCCCACTACTCAATACCCACTACTCAATACCCAATACTAAACCCAATACTAAATACCCAATTCCCAATACCCAAAATTCCATTCCTATTCATTCAAAATAATTTTATTTTGATAATTATGCCAATTACTTTCAATGACGACAGGTATTCACGCCTTGAATTAATAACCTGGTGGGATCAGGATATTTTGAGAAATGCCAGAATACTTGTTGCCGGCTGCGGTGCATTGGGAAATGAAATTGTCAAAAATCTCGCAATGCTCGGGGTAGGAAATATTTATGTAGCCGATATGGATAAGGTCGAGAAAAGTAATCTTACCCGGAGCATTCTTTTCAGAAAAGAAGATGAAGGAAAATCAAAAGCAGAAGTAGCAGCAAGAAGGGCTTTAGAGGTTAACGATGAAATAAATGTTAAATATTTTAATGGAAATATATTTGAACTCGGCTTAGGAGTTTTTAAAAGTTTTGATATTGTAATCGGAGGATTGGATAACCGCGAAGTAAGGCTCTTCATAAATCAGTCCTGCTGGAAAGTAAACAAGCCATGGATTGACGGCGCTATTGAAGTCCTGAACGGCGTTGCCCGGATGTTTATTCCTCCCGACAACTGTTGTTACG
>JBBSDT010000521.1:0-1947 GCA_038240405.1 Ignavibacteria bacterium | reverse complement strand
TAAAACAGGCTTGCCTTTTCCATACCATGGACAACTGATTCAAATTCACTTACCAGCTCATTCTTGTATTCAAGCTCTATGAAAAGCCTGGAACTGTCACCTTCGGAGAGTATTCCGTTTAATATCTTCATTGCAAAATATTCTTTGGTGCCCATTTCCGGCAGACGGTAAAATATAAATTTTCCTTCAAGCTGAATATTATCCTGAAAATCCTCCTGTATTTCCTTATCGATATCTACTTCTGTAAATTTCTTCCTTTCAATTTTTTCCCCTGCCTTAATCCCGCCATAATATTTATTTACCAGTGCGATTGTTTTGTCATAGTCAATATCTCCAACAATAGAAATAACAGCATTATTGGGTTTATAATACACTTCAAAAAAATCTTTAAACTCATTTAAGGTTACTTTTCTAAGATCATCCATATTCCCGATTATCGGCCACCTGTAGCCGCTTTTCCTGAAAATTCTTTTTGCACTTTCTTCTTCCACCGAACCATACGGGGAATTGTCAACATATAATAGCTTTTCTTCAAGTACTACATCTTTTTGAACCTTCAGCCCTTCTTCAGTAATCCCGAATCCGTTTATACGGTCCGAATCAAGCCATAATGCAGTTTCAAGGCAGTTGGACGGGAGCGCTATAAAATAGCTTGTACTGTCGCTGCTTGTATATGCATTGCTTTCTCCGCCATGCAGGGTCAGTATCTCATCGAATTTACCTTTAGGAACATTGGGAGAACCTTCAAACATCAAATGTTCAAATAAATGAGCCATCCCCGTTTTATTTTCTTCTTCGTCTTTTGAACCCACATGGAAAGTAGTATTCACGGCAACAGTCGGGATATTCCCGAATTTGCTCATTACTAACCTCAGACCGTTATCAAAAGTGAATTCTCTGTATTCTAAAGAAGGTATTTCAAGTTGGATTTTCTCTGCAAGCTGGCTCTTCAATAGTTGTTTGTTTAATTCTTTGGCAGGTATGTTAAAATAAATTTATTCTTATTTACTATAAAATTGTTTACGGAATCTTTTACATCTTGTTTGCTTACTGTCATATATTTTTTTACTTCTTCATTCATTCTCATTACATCCTTGAAATATATGTAATTGAACACTGTTTCGACAGAGATATTCTGAAGCTTCTGATATTTGGCAATATTATCAAATTCAATTTGATTTTTTATCTTATCAAATTCCAGATCAGTACAACCCTGTATTGCTAAATCATTAATTACATCCCATATCTCATTTTTGATTGTCTCTGCGCTAACCCCCGGATTAAGGGTTGCCTTCAATATTATTAATCCGCTGTCTTCGAGAGTAAATTTTATCGCCTTAATAGATCTCAAAAGCTTCTTTTTATAAACCAGCTCATTATATAGACGGCTGCTTTTATTATTTGCGAGGATTTCGACAATGTATTCGAAAATGTAATTCTCTTTTGAATCTATTTTCGGAATCTGGAAGCAAATGTTTAAAACAGAAAGCTGGACGTTATCATGAACCGACAAATGAATGTCTTCAGGTATTTCCGGTACAATATTTTTTTTTCTTTTAAAGCCGTTTACTTTTTTAATATCTGAAAAGTATTTCCGGATAAGTTCTTCCGCTTCCTGGTAAGCGATATCTCCGGATACCACCAGTACAGAGTTTTCGGGAGTATAATAATTATTATGAAATTCAGAAGCATCGCTTGTTGTAACTGATCTTATATCATCTATTTCACCTATTACTGCAGTTTCATAATCGGATCCTTTAAATACATTTTTAAAAATATTCGGGAACAGAGAACCATACAGAGCATTATCATTAATTTGTTTTTTTTCTTCAATTACTACTTTTTTCTGGTTTTCGAGATTATCCGGGGACATATCCAGAGAGTTCATTCTGTCTGATTCAAGCCACAAAGCCATTTCAAGCTTATTTGCGGGCATCTTTTCAAAAT
>JBBSDT010000520.1:0-1958 GCA_038240405.1 Ignavibacteria bacterium | reverse complement strand
GATATACAGGTGATGGAAGCTTGGGCGATGGCGCAGGTGCAATTTGTGTGAATGATTCTGGAGATGTCTATGTTACCGGGGCAGTTCAAATACCTTCAGGTTATAAGTGCACAACGATTAAATATAACAAATACGGAGACAGATTATGGGTAAGAGACTACCAAAGATCGGGAAGTAATTATAATTTAGGAAATGATATAAAACTTGATAATTCAGAAAATGCGTACATTGCAGGAGCTGAATCCGTAATCAAATATGATAAATTTGGGAATTTAAAATGGACAGCATATAATGCAGCAGATTATAATAAGCTGGTTTTGGATTCTCTTGGAAATATATATGCAGCCGGTATTGGTTCAGGATATTATGTAGTAGCTAAATATGATAGCAACGGAAATAATTTCTGGGTTAACAGATATCCGGGAGCTTTCAAGCTTAATGATTTAGCTTTGGACAATAATAGCAATATATTAATAACAGGAGAAACTCAATACGCAATTACAGACTACGATTATACAACTATTAAGTATACAAATAGCGGCAATATTATCTGGATTCGACAATTTAATGGTCCTGGTCCTCCGCCCTTTGCTGATGACTTTTCGTATGCATTAACTACAGACAATGCCTCAAATGTTTACGTAACTGGAGCAAGCCAGGATGCTTCATCATATTTCAATTGCACTACCGTAAAATATGACAGTTCGGGAAATGTCATATGGATAAAACGGATATTTCCTCCAACCAACGGGTATGATATAGCTGTGGATAAATTGCAAAATGTTTATATAGCATCAAGAAGCTCCGGCTATAATTACACAACTAAATTGGACATCGATGGAAATATACAATGGATAAGAACGTATCCCACCACTAACGTATTTGCCGTAAATATTCCCGTATTAATTCTTGATTCTGCAAATAATGTTTATGTAACTGCAAACATAGACTCTAATTTAAACACTCACTATGGCGCAATAAAATATGATAATAATGGAAATCAAATATTTGTTATAACATATAAAAATGTTCCTAATGGTATTGATTATGTTTATGATATGGCCATTGACAAAAAAGGAAGTGTTTATTTAACCGGGACCAGTCAGGGACATATGACTTATTATGATTACGCCACTGTTAAATTTTCACCTGTTATTACGAATATTTCAGGGAATAATATTCAACCTACACAATATAAGCTTGAACAGAATTATCCCAATCCATTTAATCCCTCAACTAGAATTTCTTACTCATTACCCAATACCCAGCATGTGTTACTAAAAATTTATGATGTAGTGGGAAAGGAAATTGCCATTTTGGTAAATGGAAAGAAAAGCCAGGGAAGTTATGAAGTTGAATTTGACGGGAGCAATTTACCAAGCGGAATTTATTTTTATAGATTAGAGGCTAATGGAGAAGTTATTGACACCAAGCGCATGTTGCTATTAAAGTAAATTCAAACTAATATAATTTTCATTTTTATAAAAGAACTAATCCGGGTAACGACGAATACAACAATACAAAGTATTCCCAATCAGGAGATTGGGAATAAGTACTCCCCTATTTTCGTATGGTCGTTCCGCTAAATTTGAGCGGAAGACTTACAGTGGAGAATCCTTTTTTGCTTCTTTTTTTCCTTCCCCCGCAGAGTTTTCCGATTTTAAAACAAGCTTCTGCTTTGTTAAGTAACAAATCGGGATGTCTGCAAAACAAAACTGATTGGAGCAACTCTGCGAAAACAAGAAAAGGAAGGAGTGTGAACTCTTTATTTGTTTTACTTTTATTTGTATCAAGCCAATTGCATTAATAATTTAATAACCAGTTGCCTCATAATTAAATCTAACCGTAGCAGTAGTAGATATTTCTTTTCTTTTTTGCTTCTTTTTTCTTTTCTTTGTTAATAATGTTAGAAGTGTTAATATCTCCATTTCTAAAATTATTTTATAGATAATTTTAAT
>JBBSDT010000519.1:0-1981 GCA_038240405.1 Ignavibacteria bacterium | reverse complement strand
TCTGAAAAGCTGATCACTTTTGTAAAGGACCGTGCGGGCCATGATCTCCGATATGCAATTGACGCCACAAAATTAAAAAATGAACTAGGCTGGCAACCTTCGTTGCAATTTGAAGAAGGCCTGTCAAAAACAATAGATTGGTATTTGAATAACAGTAAATGGCTAAATGATGTTACAAGCGGAGCTTATAAAAATTATTATGAAGAACAGTACATTCAAAGGTAGTCCGCTTAATATCATCGGTCTTGGTTTAATTAGTAAAACTCTGTTTTAGTAATATTTTTTTTCGTCAAAACTTTTTAGAAACCTGCGTACCATTACAAGGGGATAAAGTAATTATTTTTACCCGCAATAAATGACCACTAAAAATCAAATTGAAAGAATTGAATATTAAAGAAAGTAAAAGATCAGTACAGGATTATAGGAATTTTTCACGACTTAAAAATCAGGTAAGAAATCTCCTTTTTAAACAAAGATTTCTATCAAGACTAAATCATAATTCCAAATCTTTTACTTTAAACCCTGGCATAGTAACTATGCGAGCTAACCAAACCGACGACCAGTTACTGATTGAGAGGTTAAAAAAATTCTACATTCTTTGTGATGCTAATTTTGAGGGAAACAAAGATTCACAGTGGTCAGGCATTTTCACGAAGTTACAGGGTGAAATCCATAATGCTTTTATTAATGAAGATGATAAAAAGATAAATGATATTCTCAGATATCCAGGAAAATATAATTTATTCTATGGATTTGAAAACTTATGCAGGGATTTACTTAGCGCCAAGAGGCTTGAAGATCTTTTGGAGCCGGAATTGACAATGGACAGTCTTATTTCTTTATGTGAGGCGGTAGGGGTAATAGCCATGTCAAATCCTGAATCATTAAAAATAAAAAAAGCTATAAATACTGAAGTAGCGATTGAATTGCTTGAAAAAGAATTTGGATTCGAGCTATGCTTTCCCAATCCTTTTGAAGGTGAATACGGACTCGAAACAAAAAAAGGAATTATTTCATACAGGGCCATACAAGCGGTTTACCAGGCATGGAAAATTTCAAAAACTGCTAAAGACCTGTCAAATCCAAGCATTCTTGAAATTGGCGGTGGCTTAGGCAGGACAGCCTATTATTGCAGGCATTTTGGAATTTATGACTATACAATTGTTGACATCCCTATGAGTTCTATCTCACAGGGAAATTTTCTTGGTCGTGTACTGCCCGAAGAGGATTTGATCCTGCTCGGAGAATCAGGCAAGGCCTCTAATTCAAAAATTAAACTAATTCATACAAATGAATTTTTTTCCTCTGAAAGAAAGTATGATTTAATTGTAAACGTTGACTCCCTTACGGAATTGGATATAAGTATTGCAAAACAATATATCAAAAAAATTGGGCAAGTGAGTGATCTTTTTCTTTCTATAAATCATGAGAACAATTCTTTTACAATAAATTCTATCTGGAAAGAAAATTTTGGGCTTAATAAATTGTATCGTAATCCCTATTGGTTAAGGCGGGGTTACGTGGAAGAATTATTTGAGAAAAAAAATCTTCAAATTAATTGAGGCGGATCGATCTTTAATTTTTAAGAATGAATATAAAGACTGTCTAAATAGAAAGTTTCTAAATTCTTAATCGTACAAAAAATGAAAGGAATAATTCTCGCAGGTGGCTCGGGCACCAGGCTTTACCCAATTACCATGGGTATTAGCAAACAATTAATGCCGATTTATGATAAGCCAATGATTTATTATCCGCTTTCAACTTTAATGTTAGCGGGAATAAAGGAAATTCTTATTATTACTACTTCTGAAGATCAGGCTCAGTTCAGACGCTTATTAGGTGATGGTAAACAGTGGGGATGTAGCCTTGAATATAAAATTCAGAAAAAACCAAATGGGCTTGCACAAGCTTTTGTTATTGGAGAGCAATTTATAGGTAAAGATTCAGTAGCACTGGTATTGGGAGATAATATTTTTTATGG
>JBBSDT010000518.1:0-1987 GCA_038240405.1 Ignavibacteria bacterium | reverse complement strand
TTTTCTAGAAGATTTATTAATGCTTGTCGGAAATTTCTCTTATTTATACTTTCAAATCTATCTCTTAATGGATGAATACTCATTTGTAACCTCCCATCGTATGAGCCGCTATTTCGCCAGCCACTGATCATAAAAACTTGATGATGCAGGAAGAGACAGTCTACCCTGGGAATGACTATAACTGCTTATGGGAAGTGTATTGGAAACATACACCAGCGTTTCAAAATTAGAACCGGCACAGTGTATTGCCGTATCATTATCATAAGCATTAAAAGGATACGCAAAAGTGCAAAATTCATCTGAACCCATACTATCAATGAGATTTTTTTTGATGTAGTGCCAATCCGGTAAATGCTGTTTAAAGTTAGGCATTTGTAGACTAAATTCTCCGTAATTCAGATCGCACATTAAGTTAAATTTTCCTCCCGAGATCTCTCTTAATTTTTTCGCCACATATTTCATACATGGTATGTTATTGAATTCGAACTCTTCTACATAAAATTTTAATGGAGAATTATTGTAGTTTGCAAGGTCAACTTCCCATTGAAACCATTCATCCCTGGAACCATTAAACAGATCATTTGCTAATTTATTATCAACTCTGACATAATCGATCCACATATCGCACTGACCATACCAATAAACTCTAAAATCAACTTTACAACTCTCGTCCAGAACATCTTTTTTATCAGGGTTGAACGGATTTATATTACGTGCAAGAATATTCGTATCAACGGGGATGGGCCTAACAATTAAGTCCTTTTTAAACTGTTCCCTGTACTTTCCGTCATAATTATTTGTAAGAGAATCTTTAAAATCCTTTGTTTTTATATCAACAGTTTTAATTCTATTTGAATCCGGATACCCTTCTACAAATCCGTTAAAATTATAAACATCAATCCTGCAAACAAGTTTTTCGGGATTATTAGCTGCTTCAATTGAATCTATTCTTATTCTTGGTTTTATATACCATGGAAATAATTGGTCAGACATAAAAGCGGAGCTGAAGGCAAAATAATTTATTTGTTCTCTATTTGCTTTTAAGTTTGATACAACATATCCTGCTCTATTTTCCCAGTTGCCAGGATTTGAAGAACTGGGTGTTCGGCAATATCTTACTTTAGCATTGTTTCCATATCGGCTGTCATCAATGTAATTCCTGCTTACGCTATCCGGAACATTGTGGTATGTATAAAACCAATAATCATGGTCCTGTATGAAGTCTTCTGTTTCGCATTGATAGTCGCTTCGTTGTCCCATTGCCAGGTAATCAATTTTTATTCTGTGCATCAATGTCTTCATTCCGTCGCTATAGTTATTGCTATATACGTTCTGAATATCATTTCGATATGAATTTATATTCGTAAATAGAGAATCATGTGGAGCACGGTTTGTCCAACCTTCTAACAGCAGATCATTTGAGCGAGGATATTCATGCCAGAGATTTAAGCTTAAGACGTCATGATATTGATTTGTATTATGATTTGCTCCGTCTCCAAAATCAAGAACACCTACATAGAATGAATCGTTAAATGTGCTGGTAGTTTGAACTGAAGTTGAATTAAATTGTTTCTTAGTTTCCTCCATGTTGAAAATGAATGCACATAAAGTTGTAAGCAATATTGTTGACAATAGTAATTTTGTTTTCATAGTACTAGTAGATTTTAAATTTTTAAATATTTATTCTTATTTTAAGTAAATCATTTTTTTTGTGTCAATTATTTCGTCGCCCATACTTAATTGGTAAAAATATATTCCACTTGTCAACCCTGAAGCATCGAACTTTGTTTGATATTCCCCAGGATATTTTTTTTCATTAACAAGCTCTTTTATTAACCTACCTGTAATATTAAAAACTTTCAAAGAAACGTAACTAGTGCCGTTTCAAATTAAGGAACCCACAAAATTGGATAGCAAATCATATTAAGATACTGCAAGTTACAAGAGTTTCTTAAAGTAAATAATTAGGAGGCTCTAATGTGTCTTT
>JBBSDT010000517.1:0-1992 GCA_038240405.1 Ignavibacteria bacterium | reverse complement strand
TCCGACTACGGCCGCGGATTTTCTGAATTTGGCATTGTGCCGCAGACCCAGTTCGTGCATAACGTACAAAATTCGGCGATGTACCGGCTTTAAGCCGTCACGGACATCCGGAAGAGCACGCGAAACAATTACGCTCATAGCGTAATCCAAATACGACTCCTGCATCTCCGTCTCAATGTCGCGGCCCTTAACCAGGCCAATATTTTCGGAAAGCGGTTGTGATGAATCTTTGGGCATAAGTGATTACTTAAGTTCTCTCATTCTTATTTCTCGTTCTGTTGTTTGAAGGGCGTATTTTAATTTGTCTATATCAATAAATAAATCTAAAGGCTTATCGTGATAGCGAGATTTTACTTCTTGCTCGTTTTTAAATTGATTTATAAGGCCGGCAATTTCAACTCCTTTAGGCATCTTTGCTAATAATTCATTTGGTAAAGTCGGGATTTGAATTGTAATTTTTTTCCAGGCCCGAAGATACTCCTCTTTTAATTTTCCTACCTCGTCCTCTTTTTCATCCCTAAGTGCTAGAATTGCCAACATCTCCGGAGTTTTCATTTTACTCTTTTGTCTTTGATTGAAACTTTCTCTTAGTTCTGTAAGGCTTTTTTGATTCCGACGCAGTTCTTTTAATAATACCAGAACATCACCTTTGATTCTTTTTTGCAGGTCAAGAACTATTTGAAGTATTTCCTTTAAGCGTTTTTTATCCTTTTTGCCAAATTCAAAGTTAGAAAAAGAAAGCTCTTGATGTAGGAATTCTGATCCCTTACTTTCCATAATTGTTCTTAATATCCTTAAATCCTTTTCCTACAGTTTGGAATAGTGTGGTGTCTTTCGGTAAATTTTTAGAAATTTTTGAAGTTAAAATCCACAAAATAACTAATAGAATCGCGGAAATAATTAACACCGTCCACATCAGCCGCATTTTTTCAGTGTTGGATTTTTTTTGGATTTTTTCCAGCCAGGACATAATTTAAATAACAAAATTTAAAAAATTGACATAATTGACAAAAGTTACTGGGCTAATAATTTTGTTCAATTTTATTTAATTTTGTCAATTTTGTTCAATCACCTTAGTGGTTCCAGCGTCACAACTTTTATCCCCTCTTCCTGCAAATCTTTTTTCTTCACGGTCAGTTTTTCCATTGGCTCGCTCTTGCCGCCCATTTCTTTGATAAACTTTTCTTGGGAATCTAAATCCAGTATCAACTCATTTCCGCCGGAGGCGGATCCCGCTCCGCGGGACATCTTATAGTGAGACGGAATGACAATTTTTGGCTCAATTTCATTTACAACTTTGGCTGCATCGGCAGCTGAGAGTACAGTATTACCGCCTACTGGCAGTATGAGAATATCAATTTCCCCTAACGCTTCCAGCTCATCTTCCTTCATATTCCAGTTCTGGATGTGAGTCAGGTTGAGTACGCGAATATCTTCACTTTCGATGAGAAAAACCGTAATGTAGCCTTGTTCTTGCTTGAGCGGCACTCCGGTCATGGTTACGCCCTTAATATCGTATTCGCCAGGGTCAAAGACTTCAAAAGGCTCTCCGGAAATTCCAGAAACAGCCGAATATAGGGCTTTGTTTTTTTCCGCCAAAATTAAAATATCAGCAGCTCCCCGAGGCGGGGTAAGTCCGCTGTCTTTGTGGAACGGATCCGTAATAATAGTGGCTTCTTTAGTGGTGATTTTAAAGCTTGATAGGCCAAAATACTGTATTTGCATGGAGCTGGTTGATTCCACCTTCGCCAAGACTATGGCGGACAGGTGCGGATAAGTATGCTGTTTAACGCAGATGTAGCGTGCCGATTTATCGGCTTTTTTTATAATTTTTACAGAATTTCTTACCCATTAATTATATAATATTTTTGCTAAAAAAGAAAGGTTTCCCTTGGTAATAAATGTGGCTATATTTTTGAATAAAAGTCATTTTTTTGTCCTAAATTTGTCCGCATTTAATCATCTAAGAATGTAACCCTAACGCCAGTCATT
>JBBSDT010000516.1:0-1993 GCA_038240405.1 Ignavibacteria bacterium | reverse complement strand
CATAATCATGTAATCCTATAATCAGGTAAATCATGGTTCAAGACAATATTAATCATATTAATCATTTAAATCAAAGTTCAAAACAATATGCAATAATCATGTAATCATGTAATCCTATAATCCTGTAAATCCTGGTTCAAGACAATGTAAATCATATTAATCATTATAATCATAGTTCAAAAAATAATTCAAACTAAACATAGTGCAAAATTGAATTAATTTTTATACATAAATTAATCTAAGAAAATATTATTATGATTTCTTTAAAAATAGATTTCAAAAACTAAAATCATAGGAAATCATATAATCATTTAATCATAGTTTAAAAAATATGAAAATTAAAATCCTATTAATAATTACCCTGACAGGCATTATTTTTATAAATAATATTTACTCTCAGGTTGAGAATGTACCACTGTCAAATCCGGTTTATGATTTTTTAAAAGAGATGAGAGTAAAGAAAATTATTTCAAGCTATAATGACGACGATCCGGGAATGTCAAGGTTTCAGGTTGCAGACAGATTAAAAGAAATGTCCGGAAAGATGAAGGAGCTTAGTAATACCGAGAAGCTGTTATTAAATAAATACAGCATTGAATTCATCCCGGAGGAAATGAACAAAAAAACAACTATGTCACTTATCGGAAATAATCCGAAAACCTCGAACGGAATTAAAGATTTCTTTTCCGATAAAGAAAAATATTTTTATGCGTATGAGAAAAACAATAATAACATTTTCATTCAAGGTATTGCTCATGCTTATTACATAAACGGATTGAAGCCAAGTACAAAAACCAATGCAAAGATATTTGGCGGAGGCTTTCTTATAAGGGGAAGCCTGTTTAACCGGCTTGGGTATTATTTTTCAGTCGATAAAGGCGGTGCAGTAGGAGATTCGATTCTCACGGTCTCAGCTTTTCCTCCGATAAAAAGTACTTTTAAATACGTAGAGAACATTGAAAATATTAAGAACTTTGATTTCGCAGACGGATATTTAAAATTTTATTCGAAGCCGGCAGAAGATATGGATTTGTTTGTTCAGCTCGGAAGGGAGCAACTAAAATACGGTCTCGGATACAGCAAAAGCCTGACCTTATCAGGTGATGCGCCTAATATGGATTTCATAAAATTTAATGTTAATTATGGAATTGTCCATTATTCTTCTATCTTCGCATCTACCGTAGGTGAGTTCAATAAAGATGTTTTAAAAAATTATACAAAATATTTTATAGCTAACCGCATTAAGGTTGCCATAAAAAATTTATTCGATATCGGAATAGCTGAAACAATAGTTGCTTCAAGAGGCTTCGAGCTTGCATACCTCAACCCGGTAATATTCTATAAGTTTGTTGAACAATCTTTACAGGACAGGGACAACGGCACTATATTCTTTGACATGCAGACTCATTTTCTGAAAGACTTTGAACTGCAGGGAACATTTTTCTTAGATGAAAATATTTTATCAAACCTTTCAGATTTTACAAAGACTTCAAATAAGTCCGCCTATCAGCTGGGATTTTTCTGGTATGAGCCTGCAGGAATTAAGAACCTGGCACTGCAGTTCGAATACACAAGAATAAGACCATATGTATATACACACTTTAATCCTAAGAATACATATACGGCGTTTGGAGTAATATTAGGACATCCAATAGGACCAAATGCAGATCAGGCTTTCGCAAAGCTTACATATAACTTCTCTCAGAAAGTTAGATTGAATCTTGAATATCAGAAGATAAGAAAAGGGGAAAATATTTACGCACCAGACGGCACTTTAATAAAAAATGTAGGCGGAAATGTTTTCGATTCATTCAGAGGGGGAATTGATTCATCACACTCATATTTCCTGGATGGAATCAGGCATAACGATGATAATGTAAGATTTGCAGTAACTTACGAGCCTGCCAAAAACTTTATATTTGACCTTAACTATGTTTATGACATTAATAAGAATTTAACTTCTGGAACGAAGAGTGATATGAGCTATGCTTTT
>JBBSDT010000515.1:0-2003 GCA_038240405.1 Ignavibacteria bacterium | reverse complement strand
GTGAAATTGACGAGGAAAAAAAATTAGAATTACTGAGAGTTTTTGATAAACTAAATCCATTTGAGTTACAAAAGAGTATCAAAAAGAAAATTGATTTGACATTAAAATTATCTATAAAATAATTTTAGAAATGGAGATATTGTCCATAACAAATTTTATATCGACATTTGCAATTAATTTTTTTTTATTCTGCCTTGCCCTCTTGCCTTTAAAGAATCATTTACTGCATCAAGCGCTTTTCTAGCCTCGATATTTGCGGACTCAAGCTGAAGCGTTTTCTCGAGTTGAACTTTTGCTTCCTCAAATTTTTTTTGATTTAAATAAAACAATCCTAAATATTCATGAGCGTCTTTATAATCTGGAAATATTTCAATTGCTTTTAACAAATCTTTTTCATAATTGGCAAAGTCGTTCATTACTCCATATCCATATGCACGCAAATAATATGCATAAGAGCTATTGGGTTCAAGTTCCAGCACTCTGTTAGCTAGATATAAAAGCTGCTGACCAGCCTGCTGGCCTATTAATGTCTGTGCATTTAAAATCAGGCTGTTAGCTTCTCTTGATAAGACATGTGTCTTTTCAGGAAAAAACTTATAAACATCCATTGTTTCAGGCGGAAGACCATTTCCTGTTGTAAACAAGGGGTTTTGATTTGACACCCGGTACCATTCTCTCAAAAAAGCCAAATATGTAACTCCTTTATCTTTTAAGTATTTCGACATATAGCTTACATAATCAAGATCATTGATTCTCTTAATCAGTTCCGGTGTTATTAAACCGGCAACATCTACAATTCTCCTTTGACTGTAATAACCAATCGCTCCTACATCATGTGTCGCTATTATATCATCTTCCTTCGTATATTTTTTAATCCACTGGGCAGCCCTGACCTGCCGGTCATATATATATTTACATTGTACAGCATATAATTCCTTGTTTTCATCATAATTTTTTATACCGATAAAATAAGTAACTCCGATCAATATATAGAATACACTTTTTGAAAAAAGAGGATTGGTTGTATATTTGTTTATAATGCGTGCAAGGTCTCGGAATCCAATCGTTCCGACCAATATGAAAAAAGGAATTATCGGCATCATATATCTTCCAAACCTGTGAGCATATGGCAGCTTTAACCAATAAATAAATACCAGGGCAAGGATAAAAACTATATAAAGAGTATTCGGATTATAAGTTTTCTTGATTGTATCATATATAAGTTTCAGAAATGAGAAAATAAACCCGATCATTATGACATAATATGAACCGGTCTTAAAATATTCCCACACTTCATATTTTAAAAATTCTTCCCTGCTTCGGAAATCAGGAGAATAATAAGTAAGTTTAGCTTCATAGGTATTCGGCAGCAATGACCCTGACAATAAAAAGTTCATTGCGAAATATACTCCCAGCATCCCGGCAAAAATTACTAAAATAAGTTTTAAATCTTTAGAGGAGAATAAGCTTAAAGTGAGCTGGTTTTTGGAATAAATCTTAACTAAAAAATAATCAACGAATAAAGCACCTATAAATGCAATACCGTCAGGTCTGGTCCACATAATAAGTCCGAGTGTAATTGCAAAAGGAATTGTTTTACGGGTCTTATAAAAATAGGCACATAGTATTAATATAAGTATAAACATCGTTGTTTCCATTCCTGAAACCGATATAAAATTTATCCATTTATCAATAATAAATATTCCCGTACATAGTAGCGCAAAAATTATATCCTTTCCGTATTCAAGTGATGACAATTTATAAAAAAAAAATGAAGAACCCGCAAAGAAAACAACTCCTAAAAGATAGCTTATAACCATCTCATCATTTTTGATCAAAAAAAACAAGGAAAGTATGAAAGTATATAGAGGAGATGTAGAGCCCGCGGTTACCATTTCATTATTGAAATTAGAAAAGCTGTATAAGTGTGCTAAATTTCTTTCAAAAGTGAGGTGTATCCAGGGGTCGTCCAGCGGAAAACTAAGAGCTTGATTTTGTCTTAC
>JBBSDT010000514.1:0-2004 GCA_038240405.1 Ignavibacteria bacterium | reverse complement strand
ATTGTTTAAGCTTCGATGCAAGTCTTGCTATATTATAGTATGTAAGATAATTGATATATCCATTTTCATACGGGGTAAATGCTTTTTTTTCGATAATGATTTTATATAATTCAAATTCTTCATTTTCAAATTTATCCTCGCCGCTCATAGATTTTATTACACAAAAATTAGTAAGCGCCGTAAAAATATTAAATTTTTCTATTTGGCCAAGTTTATCACAATACTGCAAAGCCAGATCTTTTAATTTAAAAAAGAAGGTATCGTTGCTACTTTGAATCATCATAAATGCATAATAATACAAAAGCAGGATTCCTTTGAAGCGGAAATCATGCTTGCTAATATAATTAATAAAATATTCAATCAATCTTAAATCAGTTTCCGAAGATTTGAAATCGTTTTTTAAAATTATTATATTAAAATTAATTCTGAAATACTGTATTAAAAAGTCTGAAAAAAGATACTCAATGCCTAAGGAAAAAGACTTAATATTTTCCTGAACTCTTCTATTGAAAACCCTATGTTCCTGTTTTAACGACTCCAGTTTTAGCAAATCTCCAAAATAATTTTCATCTATTTTTCTGTTTGTAAGCGTTTCCTCATACGTTTTAAGATTCTTTTCAAATGCATTGTCAAGATTTTTGTGGTAAAATGCTTCTATCAGGTTAAATGAATGTTCTGACTTCTTTTTTTCATAGTTTGTCAGCTCGAGAAATTTTTCTAAGAGCTTATGGAGATCGTAAATCAGATTTTTGATTACACCATAATTGTAATTCTTCTCCGGAAACAGTAATTTCCAGATATTCTCTTTCCTTAGTCTTTCACTTTTGAAACCCGGATAATATTTCCTTATGATCTTAAATAATTTCCTGACCCCCGTTTTTTTATTAAAATAAGGTGATTCAACCAACTCTTCAAATTTTTTTATTTCTTCTTTATTAAGAGTTCTTAGTATTTCAATTAAAGAGTTATTTAACATATAATTTATTGAAGATGTAAATTCTCCCGTTAAGATAAGGGAGATAATTACTACATTTCTTTTAAAAATTGCAGGATTGGAAAGAAATTAAAGCTAATAATCAGTAAATACAATTTGCTTTTTAAGGTGTAAACTGTGAAAAAATTTCTTTGGAGAATGCTTTCAAACAATATATTTTGCATCAGTTCATTAAAATAAATAATAACCGGGTAAAGGTGATTGCAATCTTCTTTCCTTAAAGGCATGCCGGCATGCCAGGTTATTATTTTATTAAAATAATTTAAAACTAAACTCATATGGAAAAGACATTTAGATATTTTTTTATAATTCTTCTTATAGTGATTATTTGCAGCGAATCCTTTTCACAACAAAAACAAAAAAAATCACAGTTGAACAGGAATTTGCCCGTTGCATTGAGAACAGATGATAACAATTTTTCAAAAACTCCATCAGTCAGGTATTCAAAGGAGGAACAGGATATCATTGATCAGATGGAACAGATAAAACAAACCGGAACTTCTTCAAATGACGGGGAGAGAATACTGGATCTGCAGAAAAAATTAGAATCAACTAACGGATCATCTTTAACCAGGACTGAAACAGAACCGGTGGGAACTCTTATACCGGCTAGCAATTACAATCACCAACAAACAGATAATATTTTTAATACCGGCATAGGAGATCAGAGTAATTATATAACCGGTATAGCTACCCAGGTGGAGCAAAGAGGTACGACTGCCGGAAAAATCTGGGCGGCAATAGGACTGACAAATGGAGACACAGGAGTTGCTGCAAAACCTGACACACTGGCAATATATTATTCATCTACTAACGGAATATCATATAATCTTTATGCAAAGATTGCTTTTGGAAGTCATAATAAATTTGACCGGGATAATATTGACATGGAAATTATTGAAAATACTTCCGGAACCAAGTATCTTTATATAGTCTTTGGTTACGTAACTAACGGAGGTTACGGGCAACGCTTAATTGGTTATATTACTTTAACGGCACCATCCCTGAGT
>JBBSDT010000513.1:0-2014 GCA_038240405.1 Ignavibacteria bacterium | reverse complement strand
TCCGATTTAAACTTGTCCAGCAAATATTTTTTGTCGTAACCATGAAAACTGTCAACAATTTTATCAGCAAAACGAACAAATCCATAAATGGAATAAACAGGATTGTGAAGCCTTTTGTTGAGAAAATAAATTCCAAGCGAAAAACTGGTACTGTAAGCACGTGTGGTTATTTTACTGCAATGTTCAGAAACACTATCAAATATTGACTTCATTTGTTTTTTAATTTCTTATTTAATTGTTCAACCGCTATTTTACCTGATATAATTGATGGAGGAACACCCTGACGGACTCATGTCAAACATATATCGGTTAAGATTTCTTTCTCGGAGCGTCAGTCTTTGTATCTTTGTTCTTTACCGGGCACAAAGATTATGCATTTAGTAATTTCAATTAAAAATTTTCTTTTAGACTAAGTACCTCTTAATATTATTGCTTCGGAAAATCTGCCTTTGAAAAAACGAATTGTTGGTACCACTTCTGCAATCCAATTGCTGTCTAAACCATTTTTGCATTCATAAGATTTAGCCTACCTGTGGCTAAACCTATAACAAAATTTTTTTATGAATTATTAGTGTCTAACTGAACTTTATCATGCCCCTCCAGCTTTACTAGTTTGTTATAAACACCAAATAATAAAAATGGTGCAGCCCATTGACCAATAAAAAGACTTCGGTGTTTGCTGCCAGTTAGTTGTAATGTTAAAGAAATAGCCATCGAGCCAAGTGCAGCCCATAAAAAAAAGTCAGATGGAATTTTGGCAGTTTGTTGCTCAATAGCTGTGGCTACTTTTCCTTCCTTGTGTTGCGGATTAGATGAGTTTGGCATAATAAATAAATTTTAATTTTTAATTTTTAATTAATGAATAGAAATATAATTGTTCGAATTGTCAGGTTATGTTTTTTTAAAATTTAAACTTCTGTAAAATTATATGGGGTTGATATTTTTCTTAAGGTATTGGGAATTGAAGAATTACTGATAGTTTTCGGTAATTTTTCCAACTGAGATTCTAATTTGAATTCAATAATTTTCAAAGGAATTCCTAATAACTCTGCGATTTGTTTTGTGGTAAAACCTCTAAAGTAAATAAGAGCTAATATGGTTTTTTCAAGTAAAGGAAGTTTAGTTATAAAAGTTATAATATTAGTTGTTTGGGGAAAGAAGAGTGGATTATTCATTGAATCATTTAATATTAATGTTTGAATGGCTTCATTTCTTGCCATATTTAATAAATAAAGAAGCAACCTATCCTTGGTGTTATATGTTTCTATATTCCTGGATAATGTTACAAATACTGTTTGTAAAATATTTTCTGATTTTTCTTTATCGGGAATTATTTTAAGAATGTGAGCAAACAAATGTGAACTATAAGAATCGTACAATTTGAGTAAAGAAATCCTTTTCGGGATTTTCATATCGTCCACTAATGAATTTAATGGTTCAACTCTATTAAATTTTATTTTATACTTCATTTTTGAATAAGGTCTATCTATCCTAAAAATATTTTGTTTAAATTTTGTATATATTTATTAAACAACAATTACAGTATTCTCTCTAAATCTTCAATCGAATTCAATAAGTGAATTTTTTTTCCTGTCTTCAATTCACTACTTAAAATTGGGCGGCAAGCAACATAAATATTGATATTTATCTTTACCAGGCATTCACTTAAATCATGTAAGTATTGATTTACATTTTCGGATGTATCGTTGTTTACCAAAAATAACAGAACATATTTGGGGTTAACATCTTTCACTGCATAAGTAAGTGACTGGATTGGAACATTACTTCCGAGGTAAATCGAATTTCTGCCTGAAAGACGAATCAGGTAATGAGCAATCAATAAGCCTATCTCGTGAAATTCATTTTCTGGCAAAAAAAGCAACCAGGTATCAGATAATGATTTTGAAGATGGTAAGGAATCGATAGCGGTAAACAATTTTTGCCGGACAATATTTGTTATAAAATGTTCATTTGCCGGTGCTATTGAGTCACTTGCCCACATAATACCAATCCT
>JBBSDT010000512.1:0-2040 GCA_038240405.1 Ignavibacteria bacterium | reverse complement strand
TTTCATCAATTTCAGAATTTAATCCTGATAAAAGGATAATCGAATATATGATCAAAGAAGAGAAGTCCGAACCGCTTGCATCTTTGAGCGTACGGAATTTTGTAGAGCTTGTGGGAGCAAGGGCTTCTGCTCCTGGCGGAGGAAGCGTTTCCGCATTAATTTCCTCTCTGGGCACTGCACTTGGAGCTATGGTGGGTTGGATGAGCTATGGAAATAAAAAATTTGAAAGCATTGATTCAACGATGAGAAAAATTATTCTCCCTCTCCATAATAAAATGAAAGAATTGATTCCGCTTATTGATGCAGATACTAATGCATTCAATGATTATATGATTGCGATGAAAATGACTAAGAAATCGGCAGAGGAGCAAAAACTAAGAAATGAAATGATGCAGGCAGGCCTGAAAAAAGCTGTGAGTATTCCTTTATCTGTTATGAGAATTTCAGATTCCTGCTGGGAATGGATGATTCAAATGGCTGAATATGGGAATATTGCTTCGAAGAGTGATCTCGAAGTGGGCGCAAAGGCGCTTGAGACTGGAATTTGGGGAGCTTTTAAGAATATTGAAATCAACCTGCCTTCAATTGAAGATAATAATTATATCGATGAAATTATGAAAGAGGCAAATGTACTGTTAAAGAATGCCGATAAGAATTTTAAGAAAGTTTGTTCTGTTTTATCCGCTAGAGTAGAGTAAAGAAATCTTCATTTCCAAAATAATGATGCCTTACAACTTTTGCTTTCACTAAATTAACTAAAGTTCTGCTCGCCCGTCTTTCTGAAATATTAGCCAGCCTTTTTAACCCTTTGACTGTAATCTTTTCATTCTGAACCAGAAAATCGAATAACGCTTTTTCAATATCCCCTATATAAATTTTTAAGGGAGGAGAATCAGCATTTGAATTTCTTAATATTTTGACAGTTTCTTTTGATGCAAGAATACTTTTATCATTTAAACGGATATAAACTTTCATATCACCTTCTTCAGCATCAGAAATCAACCGGTGCGGTTTTTTCCTGCTTTCCAGAATATCGACAACAACAACATCTTTATTCTTAATTAACAAAATTTCTGTCGTGAATTCTATTTCCGGCTCACAATAAAATTTTGCTGCAGTCGAAATAAGCTCAAGCTCCCCTTTTTCACTTTCAACTCCTTTTATACTTTTATCATCATCCACGCCAAAAAAAATCTTACCGCCTTTTGAGTTTGCAAATGCAATCATTTCTTTTGCAATTTTCTCGGGTGAGGAGAATTTTCTTTTAAATTCTACTTTATCATTTTCCCCGTTTTCTATCAGCTCATTTAGCTCTACTAAATACATTAGTTTCCTGTAATTAAATTTTTTAATTTATCGATATAGTCCTGAAGTATTATCTGCGCGGAAATACTATCGACCAGCCCTTTCTCACGCCTTTTCTTTCGCGGCAGCCCTGAATTTAATATACAGTTTTCAGCAATCTTACTTGTAAATCTTTCATCAAAAAAAATAATTTCAATTTCAATTGAATTCTTCTTAAGAAATTCTATGAGGTCGGTCTTAAATTTTTCAACCTTTAAGGTTTGAATAGTTTTTTCAGAATTAAAGTTCAGTGGATACCCAATAATTATCCTGACAATATTCTCTTCTTTTATGATTGAAAGCAGCTCCCGGTAAAAATTATCATCATTGTTAATATAATCTCTTGAAAAGGAATAGCTCTTACTTCCATCGCTTACCGCAATTCCAACTCTTTTTTCTCCGTAATCCACACACAGAAATTTTGATTCATTCATTATGAAATTCAATGAGAAGCTTCAGGTTTTAAACTCACTTTTTAAGAATTCTTTTAATATCTTACCCGGCTTGAAATGTATCTTCCTTCTTCCCGGAACAAAAATATATTCACCTGTTTGCATGTTTCTTGCTTTTGGCTTTGGTTTAGTTTTCTTGATTTCAAAAACACCGAAATCCCGTATCTCTATCCTTAGTACCGGACTGGCTTCCATTAACAGTTCACGAATTGAATCAAAAAAGGAATCTACAAGGAGCTTATTT
>JBBSDT010000511.1:0-2041 GCA_038240405.1 Ignavibacteria bacterium | reverse complement strand
GAAAATATTATATGCATCCGAAAATTCAGAAATCCCAAAAGTAGCAAAGTCGCAATCCGGTAAATTCTTTTATGATATACTGGTAACAACTTCAGGAAACGTATTCCTGAAATTCATAGTAAACGAGAAATCACAACAGGAATTTTTCGGAGAAATCAGAACAGAAGATCTTAATATTTATAATTATGTGGATAACAGCATTTCAGGAAGAGGCACTGTTACATTAGGACAAAACTGCTATTATAAGTTCTTCAGAAAATTTGATGCTTCCGGAAAAGTATATTTTTATGGTCCAATCACAAATCCGCAATTAGACATTGATGCCCAATACAAAGGATATTCTTCGACAGGACAGGACGTAACCGGACAGCAAAACCTTGAAGATGTAGTAATTAACCTGCGGGTAACCGGACAAGCTGCAAATCCACAGTTAACTATTTCTCTTGACAGAGGGAATATTAAAGAAACCGGAAGTAATGCAACAAGTGATGCAATATCATTCCTCTTATTTGGAAAATTTAAAGATCAGTTATCTTTTAACGAAAGCACCAGCTTCGGAGCTAATCTGGGAGCATCCTTTTTATCTAATTATGTTTCTTCTTCGATCGAAGAAATTTTTCCGTTTCTTATAAATACAAATCTCAATTATATAGATTCAAAATCCGGTACTGTTGCACAAAATACGGATATACGCTTCACAGCATCCGTAGGAGATGCAATCATAAGATTCGGAGGGCAAATATTTAAAGGTATCGCGAATACGGATATAGTAATCGACTATCCTCTGAACAAAATGCTTAGTCTGAAATCCCTTACCAATAATATAGTATTCAGATTTGAAAGGGTATATGACCCGTTCATCTCTTCCAATGATGTAGCAAATACAAACGGTACAAGAACCGGAACAATAATTTATTATAAAATAAAATTTTAATTAAGATTAATCTAAAGCCCGACATATTAAAACTGCTTTCAAAGAATAATGGCTCCTCACTCAAGCTAAATTCAATTTTAAAAAAACTTTATCTTAAGCCATCACACAGGGAGCTCCTGATACAAAACCTGAGAGAACTGGCGTCAGATCATAAAATATTAAAAGAAAAAAAATATTACAGCATAAATTTGAAAATTACAGACAAAAAAAATATTGGAGAGATTGATTTTGGAAAAGACGGAAGAAAAATTCTGAAACCTCTGGAAACGCCTGATTCTAAATCCACCTACAAGATTAAAGAAGGTAAATCTTTCCGGCTAAGCATCGGAGATAAAGTAGAGTACCATTTAACAATTCAAAAAAATGGCAAAGAAGAAGAGGTTGCTGAGATTACTAAAGTCATTGAAGAGGGGAAAAAGTTTGTTAGCGGAAGGTTTGAAAGCCATACATCCTATGGGCTCGTCTTTCCGGATTCAAAGGACATAAGAAAAGAAATAATCATTTCCGCGGAAGACTTTTTGACTGCAAAAGACAGCGATAAGGTTTATGTTGAAATCCTAAACCCGGAAGATTTCAGGAATGAGCTTTCGGATTTAAGGGGAAGGGTTGTTGAAGTTCTTGGCAAGTCTGGAGAAAGAGGAGCTGAGGAGAAGTCAATTATGAAGAAGTTCAATCTTGTAAAAGCATTTCCAAAAGAAGTGGAACGTGAAGCAAAGGCAATTAAAATAAATTATGAACTTAACGACAGGATTGATCTCAGGGAAAAAATAATTTTCACGATTGATCCCGAAGATGCAAAAGATTTTGATGATGCTGTGTCAATTGAAACACTGGATGATGGTTATCTTCTCGGAGTTCATATTGCCGATGTATCCCATTATGTAAGAGATAATACTGCGATTGATAAAGAAGCATTAAGAAGAGCCACCAGTATATATCTCGTCAGGAATGTAATACCAATGCTTCCCGAGAGGCTTTCAAATGATGTTTGCTCATTGAGACCCAATGAAGACAGCCTTACTTTTTCAATCTTTATAAAGCTAAGTAAAAGGTGCGCACTTAAAAGCTTTGAAATTAAGAAATCCATAATCAACAGTAAAAGAAGAT
>JBBSDT010000510.1:0-2052 GCA_038240405.1 Ignavibacteria bacterium | reverse complement strand
TTTTTTATTGCTTCCAATAGATCTCCGGTAGTCCATCCTGTTCTTGCTAAGATTTTAGAAGAATTGATATTTATTTTGCCCGAAGCATTTAGTTTTTCAATTAGCTGAGAAGGAAAATTTTCTTCATGATCAACGGATTCTCCGATTGTATAGGAATCTCCCAGTGCTAAAAAAGAGCTGCTTATGCTTTCAGGATGCTTCATTATCGTCTGAATTTTACTTATCCCGCAATATACTGAAGCAAGCAAAAGAAATAACCCTGTTAAATATGAAATTGGTTTCATTCTACCATAATTACGTAATTTATGGCATTCAGGATTAAATACTCCTTTTACTACTACAAATTGAGTACTGAAATCAGAATTATTTGTTTTATTTAATAGAAAAATTAAATTAGGTTTGTAATTCAAAAAGAACCTAATATTTTAATCCCATGAAAAAGATCCAGTTTGCACTAGCGGCTTTGCTGATAGTATCGGCCTTCTCTTCCTGTAAAAAGGACGATAATAAGAATAATAATACTCCTGCTCTTCCACATTCGCTCGGATATAACGGAACGGATGATTTGTCTACGATTCCGACTGCTATCAGCTTTACGGGAGCAGGAAATTTACCTGCCAATTATTCGATCGTTGACAAGTTTCCGCCAATAGGTGATCAGGGTCAGTATGGAACTTGCGTCGCATGGTCAACAGCCTATAATGCAAAAACTACGCTTGAAGGTGAAGATTACGGATGGACTCAAACTGAACTTTCCAATCCGGCCAACCAATTAAGTGCACGCGATTTATTTACCAATATTCCGGATAATGCAAAAGGTCCTAATTGCGACGGAACAAATTTTACCGATGCTCTTAATGTTATTCTTCAACGAGGTGTTGCAACATTAAACACTGCTCCTTATACCGGACTCGGAGATTGTTCAAATGCAAGTGCACAAGCTGCATGGACTGCTGACGCAGCAAATCACAAAATCAAAGATTTCCGTAAAATTGATAAAACAGTTGAATCGATAAAATCAAATATAGCACAGAATATTCCTGTAATGTTTGCAGCGAAACTTGCAGATAATTTTATGTCGTGGAACAGTGATGCGGTTCTTTCATCAAACACTACGTATGATCAGGTTGGTATTCATGCCGGTCACGCATTATGTGTTGCTGGTTATGATGACAGCAGAGGTGCTAACGGTGCATTCAGAGTTGTAAATTCATGGAGTCCGAACTGGGGTGATGCAGGATATATCTGGATTGATTATAACTTTTTTGTAAATGAATTCGTTCCTGAAAGTGATGTATTCATCGCAACCAATAGCAAAGGAAATAATCCTCCTCCTCCGGTAGATCCTACTGTAACTGGTAATGTAGATATTGCTGCATGGGCATTTAGTGATGATCCAATATTTGGAACAGCAACTGGACGCGAAATCGTATATAATATTTATAATATCGGTGATCAGCCTGCGCTAAGCTCTCATGAATGGAGTGTTTATTATATATATTATAATGCTTATAACGCAAATGACTATGGGTTTCTCTTCCAGGATGATGTAAATAACTCAATTCAGTCAAATACTATAAACTGTAACGGAAACTCGTGTGTTGTAAATTATGATCTTCCTTCAGGAGAAAATTTTGGAGATCTTCTTCCGCCATACAACGGTTATTTGACTCAGGATTATACTGTACCAAACATTACTGGTCAATACTATCTTTTAATTATTGCAGATGCATTAAATACGATTAAAGAGCCCGATGAACAAAATAATTATTTTTATACTACTTCACAAGATCCAGTTACCTTTATCAATGGAGTGGTTCAGCGATCAGGAGTTAATCATACAACTGCTCCTTATTTAGGAAATGTTAAATTTAAAAATAATATTACTCCAACGCGTGAGAATCTGAAACGTAATCAATATCAGACTGCGGTAAACAGTAATTTCCCAAATGCTTATCGTATGGATGAGATACAACAGATGATTAAAAATAATCGTAAATCAGGCGACTGGAATACAAAGCTAAACGCATTTATGGCTGCTCACAAAGGTGG
>JBBSDT010000509.1:0-2073 GCA_038240405.1 Ignavibacteria bacterium | reverse complement strand
ATTTCAGTAATACTCACATCAATTTCGCTTGTTCGTGAAAAAGAATTAGGAACGATAGAACAAATTAAGGTTTCTCCTGTTTCGTCCTTACAGTTAATTATCGGCAAGATAATACCTTACTTATTTATATCCATCATAATTGCGGCTTTAATTTTAATAATGGGATATTTTTTATTTGGAGTTGAAGTTAAAGGTAATTACATGTTATTATTTGCAGGAACAATTTGCTATTTAATGGCTACACTGAGCATGGGTGTCTTCATCTCAACTATTGCCGAATCCCAGCAGGTGGCATTTCAAATATCACAGCTGATTTCGCAATTACCAACGGTTATTCTTTCAGGATTTATTTTTCCAATAGAAAGTATGCCCCGCCCTATACAGATCTTAACAAATATAACTCCTGCAAAATATTATATAATAATATTGAGAAATATTTTGATAAAAGGAACAGGATTTGAAACTTTTAAAATGCAGATGGTTTATTTAATAATTTTTGCTTTATTCTTCATAACTATTGCAACTTTAAAAACAAAAAAGGCAAATGCTATATGAATCTATTGAGGATATTTATAATAAAAGAATTTTTGCAGTTCAAAAGAGATCCCAAGATGTTTATGGTAGTTCTGGTTGCTCCAATTATCCAGCTGATTTTTTTGGGATACGCCGCTAACCGTGATTTAATGAATGTTCATACTGTTTTATTTGACCAGAATAAATCAGCCGCGAGCAGAAGCTTCATAAATGATTTTGAAAAATCTGGTTATTTTTCAATAGATTATAATGTTGAGAGTTATGCGGAAATGACTAAATTGATTGATGAAGGGAAAGTCTTAATCGGAATAACTATACCATATGATTTTGAAAAAAATCTAAACACGAATGTTACAGCAGATGTTCAGATAATTTTTGACGGTTCTGACGGAAACAGAGCCTCTATTGCCGCAGGGTATGTATTAAGTATTGCTGCAGCTTTTTCCAAAAAGATATCGCTGGAAAAAATTGAAAGAACGGGATTAAAAACATCCTTTGTCAGCTCCATTGAGCCTGAAGCACGGATATGGTACAATCCCAACCTTGTCACAAGAATGTACATGCTTCCAAGTATAGTAGGACTAATACTTATAATTATAACAATTAACCTGACTTCCCTTGCAATTGTGAAAGAACGGGAATTAGGAACCCTTGAACAATTGATAGTAACTCCTTTAAAGCCGTATCAAATGATTTTGGGAAAGCTCATTCCGTTTTCAATTCTGGCATTTGTGGCGGTAATACTTGCTCTTTCTGTTATGAGATTTTGGTTTGGGATTGAAATAAAAGGAAATATTTTGTTTTTGTTTGCCTGCTCATTTGTATTTATGCTTTCTACTTTAGGTCTTGGGTTATTTGTATCAACGATATCCCGGACACAGCAGCAGGCGATGATCACCGCAGCGTTCCTTGTTATAATGCCCATGATATTTCTATCGGGATTTTCTTTTCCGATTGAGAATATGCCAAAGGTAATTCAATATATAACATACCTGATTCCGTTGAAATATTTTATCATAATAATAAGGGGAATAGTTATTAAAGGACTGGGATTTTCGGAATTATGGAGAGAAGTAACAGTACTATTTATCATGGGAGTTGCAATTTTAACCGGCAGTTCTTTGAGATTCAGAAAAAAACTGGAATGAATTTTTGACACATCTGCTAAAATAATTTATTTCTAAATCCAGATTTATTATTATTTACCCGCTTCGCCGAGCTCAGCGAGGACCAGCGCCATTATTTCACAGGCGGGTCGTTTTTTAAAAACCAGTAGTGTCCAAATTAATTTACTTTTATTGTTAATTAAAGATTAGTTAGAAGTAAGGAAATAATAATTGAATATTTTTGTCGTAAGATTTTCATTTTATCGCTTCATATTTTATTTTGGTCTTTTCGTATCTCATTTTGAGTAGTTCCGGAAACATTTTGATCTAGTTCCGGAAACATTTTAAGTAGTTCCGGAAACATTTTGGGTAGTTCCGGAAACATTTTGGGTAGTTCCGGAAACATTTTGGGTAGTTCCGGAAACATTTTGAT
>JBBSDT010000508.1:0-2080 GCA_038240405.1 Ignavibacteria bacterium | reverse complement strand
ATAAAGCTAAAACGCCTTTCCAAAGATTATTTGAATCAGGTGAAATTGACGAGGAAAAAAAATTAGAATTACTGAGAGTTTTTGATAAACTAAATCCATTTGAGTTACAAAAGAGTATCAAAAAGAAAATTGATTTGACATACAAGAAATTTCCGATGAAAAGGCAAGACAAACGAAGCTAAAGCCCATATTGAATTCATTTATCAAATACCACAACAAAAAGTAAGTTTTTTTTTGGAAGATAGTTTTGACAAGAAAAGGAATCAACCAACCAAAATTGCAGTAAATGTTAAGCCGCAGAGATAAAACCATCGCACAAAAAAATACACTCTTAAAAAACGCACAAGCCAACACTGAAAGCAATTTTTTTTAAGAGAGTATTTTTTCTCCCACCCAAGAAGAATTTTTTCCCACCCTTCTTTTTTTTTCTCTCCAAAGCACAGACACATTCTACAAACTTGACACGATACAGCAATTAATGTAAATCGCTTCGGACAAAGTGGGTGCGGACTTCGGAGGACACGACTTCGTTGGAAGAGCAGAGCAGCAGATAACAAAAAGATAAATGCAAATTTTTTAAAAGAAGGACTTTAATCGGTAAACAAACGGTTCTGCTTTCTATGAACATTCATGGATTAATGAAGTTTGTGCAAGTAATTCCTTCTTTTAATCCCGAGCACTCGGGACATTTATCCCTGATGCGTTGTGCGTCATGCCGTGCCGACACTGCAAAGATGAATGTAACAGCTTTTAATTAGGATTTGTAATGAAAGATATTTAATAATTCAATGAGTTTACAGCATGTCTTAAATCATTGCTCTTAACGTGTGAATAAATCATTGTGGTTGTAATTGATTTATGCCCTGCAATCTCCTTCACAATATTCAATGGAACATTATTTTTTATTAGTTCAGTTATCGCACTATGCCTGAGAGAATGAAATTTGAAATCATCACTCAAGTTCAGTTTTCTTAGAATTTGTTTAAATTGCTTGCTTACATAATCTGCTCTCAATCTCAAGTCACGTTTATTCTTGATTTTATTATAAATAAATAGCTGTCATTATTTGCCATTGTTAGAATATTTTTATCATTTTCAGAATTTATAATTGCATTTACCAATTCAAAAAGTCCCTCAGTCAGAGGAATAGATTTAAAGCAATTAGTCTTTCGTTGAAATATATTTATAACCTCATTCTCAAAATCTATGTCTTTAATCTTAACGTTTAATACTTCCGAAATCCGACTTGCAGTCAATAAAGTAAATCTGATTATTTGTTTTAGTTGAATATCCTTAACCGCATTCAGAATATTTACAATGTCTCGAGAATCAATTGCCAACATCTTTTTCTTTTCAATCTTGAATTGACTTACCGTTGAAATTTTAGAGAATTCCAATAATTCAAACTCAAGTAATTTATTAAACATCGCTTTAATATTGCGAATATCAATATTTGTGGATATAAGGCTTATTTCTTTACTTCTTTTAAGTTTAAAATCCTCAAGATCGGATTTATTTACTAATGAGATGTTTTTGTCACCTATGATACGAATTAGATTATAATAAGAAGCTTTATAGCTCCGGTATGTCTGGAATTCATTGTTTTGCTTGTAATGAGATAAGATTCGTTCTTTTACATCGGAGAGTTTTAAAGAGGTCTTATCGGTTTTCAGACATTGAGAATTCAATATCTTGAAGTTTTTTAAAAACTTTGTAGCCTCACTTTTCCGTTTTGTCTTGCAGCTCCGGGAAGTGATCTTGTTTGTGAGGGGATTTACAAAATAGAGATAATACGTTTTGGTTTTGTTTGCATGAGACAGATACATTTTGAATCTCCTTTTCGATTCTCTTGCATCAAATTCACTGGAAAATCACTTACTGGACTAATGAAACCACTAATGAAAATATAAATAACAATTGAATTCATTCTGTAATGAGCTGTTAGCAGCTGATTCGTAATCAGCAGGTCGCAAGTTCAAATCTTGTCTCCAGCTCTTCAACAACTCCCTTTAAGTTTTACACTTAGAGGTTTATTTACTTTCCTCATAATAATGTAATTTAATGCTAAGTCTCTACTGCT
>JBBSDT010000507.1:0-2087 GCA_038240405.1 Ignavibacteria bacterium | reverse complement strand
CTTTTAATTCAGGAAAAGTATCTCTGACTCCGTAAGAAAGCAGGATTTTTTTAGAATGGAATTTGACCGAACCGCTAAAAGTTTCAAAATGATGTAAACGTTTTATAACTTTGTTTACAGTACCCTTGTGGAATTTGACTCCAAACTTTACTGCTTCTCTGCGGGCTTTAGTGAGAAGCTCGAGAGGACTTATGCCTTCCAGCCCAGGCACACCGTGAATTGCCCGTGAGGCATAGTTTCGTTGTTTGTTATTATCTATACAAGAACTTTTCTTCCAAATCTTCCCAGATAAATTGAACAAGTCAGCCCGGCCGGCCCACCACCAACGATCACACATTCGTACATGTCTTTTCTTTTCAAAAAATCCTACAGTTTATTTAACAACATGATTTATGTTAAGAAAGATAATTCAAGTGATCAATTTTTTATATCCATTAACCCTGCCATTAGCTGAACGCAAGCGATCGATGCTTTCTATGCTGTTTTCCTCGTTATTTATTTTTTTAAACAAACTTAACGATTGAGCAACCACCTGATCCATATTATAATATTTATATGTTGCTAACCTTCCTGCAAATAAAACATTAGACCCGGAATTTTCTGCGAGCTTGACATACTTCTTGTATAATTCGTTATTTTCCGGCTTCGGAATCGGATAATAAGGATCTCCTTCTGCCCTGGGGTATTCATAAATTAATGTAGTTTTTGATTGTTGCTGACCGGTAAGATATTTCATCTCCGTTGTTCTTGTATAAAGATGTTCATTTGGATAATTGACAGTTCCGGTAGGCTGGGATACTTCACAGTCAAGAGTTTCGAAAACAAATTCTAAAGACCTATAAGGAAGTCTACCGTAACAGCAATCAAAGTATTCATCTATAGGTCCTGTATATATAATTTTTTTAAATGGAATTATATCTGTAATATCCCTGTAATCCGTATTCAGAAGAATATTAATGTTCGGATGAGTCAGCATGTTGGAGAACATTCTTGTGTATCCGTGAACAGGCATTGACTGGTAAGTATCCGTAAAATATCTGTTATCCGAATTATTTCTTACCGGGACTCGGGCGGCTACGGAAGCATTTAATTCTGAAGGATCTAATGCCCATTGCTTGATTGTATATTTTTTAAAAAATTTCTCATATAATTCTCTCCCAACCTTGCTTACCACTACATCTTCCGAGGTTCGTATATCTTTGCATGGTTCTGCTTTTGATTCAAAAAATTTTATCAGCTCAAAGGAGTTAAGGTTCATCCCGTACATCTGATTAATAGTATTAAGATTAATGGGAATTGGTAAAAGCTGTCCATCTACGCTGGCAAGAACTTTATGTTCATACTTCCTCCATTTAGTGAAATTCGACAGATAACTAAATACTTCAAGAGAGTTTGTGTGAAAAATATGCGGACCGTATTTATGAACAAGTATTCCATCTGTATTATAATAATCATAGGCATTTCCTCCTATATGATTTCTCTTATCCACGATCAATACTTTTTTATTCAACACTGCTGCCAGCCTTTCTGCGAGTACACTTCCTGCAAAACCAGCACCTACAACCAGATAATCATACATGATATCCCCTTCCGTTATTTATTGTTATTATTTTTATTTATTGTTATTATTTTTATTTATTGTTTTTATTTTGATTCTTTATGAAGTTGCAAAACTAATTTTATTTCTAAACTGCAATGACTTCTTTGTGGTTAATTTTTCCTTCGGACATTTTATCATTTATGATACTCATCATTTTAGTCCATGTAATGTCCCACGAGGTATTCGAAAGAAATTCATCCGCACTCTGTTTCCATAATTTCCTGGCATTGTTGTCTTCACTTAATTCAAATTCGGCAACTTCTATAAATTCATCAGCATTATTTATAATATGAACTAAATTATCCTGTCCAAAGGGATAAACAACATCCCTGATTGGAGTAGAGATTACCGGTTTTCCTGCTGCCAGGTATTCCAGAGTCTTGGTAGGACTAATAAACCGGGTAGATTCATTCAAAGCAAAAGGAATCATTGCTATGTCCCATCCTCCGATATAGGAAGGCAAATCCAGATATTTTTTATTTCCAAG
>JBBSDT010000506.1:0-2093 GCA_038240405.1 Ignavibacteria bacterium | reverse complement strand
ATGACCAGAGGTCGCCATTATTATCGAACTCAAAATTATTGGAAACATAACTGTAAGCATAATCAGGCGTGGCCGGTATCACAGCCGGGCAGGCAATATTAGCAGGTAGTCCCATATCAAGCACCCATATTTTTGTATCAATAAAACTTCTTATATCAGCTACATATATTTTATTGTTTTTTGGATTGTAAGCAATGAACACACCAAAAATATCCGGCAACTGGTTTCCTAAACTGCAGGTAGTTAATGCCGATGGCGAATCACTTAGAGCATTATTAATAAAAGAAAAAGCGGGTTCACCTGAGCCGGTGCAAGAGCTGGTACCAAAATTAACCAGTATTGAATTTTGGGCAATAGATTTATTGCTTACTACAACGCAAATGATAAGCAAAGCAATTAATTGACAGGTAATTTTTTTTATCATTCTATAAGTAAGTTTGATTGAATGGTAAATCAATAGGAATTAAAAAAATCGAGGTCTTATCTGATGAAATGTTGGATAATAACAGTACTGTAATTTGGGGGACTGAAAATACAGTATTTTATGAGGAGCTAAATATAATATTTAACTGCCAGAATTTATAGTGTAAAGCATTTATTATTTTCCTGCCAGAAGTGGTTATAGTTAAATTGAAATCATTTTAATTAAATGGCATAGAATTACATTAAGATTAAATTATCGACAAAAAACAAATTATATGAATTAGATTTTATCCTGTATTTTATTTTTTAGAGGCAGAGCATTTACTTATATCTATTTATGAGTCAGTTGAAAAAAATTCACTTTATTCAATTAATTTTGCTGCTTAGCTTAAACAAAAGCAAAATATTTTTCAATTCTTTTGAAACACTTTAAAGCTTACCGTACTTTTTTCTTAATCGCAATGCTTAACCTTTAAACTAAATAAATGAAGAATCTCTTGCCTCTTTTTTTTTTGTTTGCCTTCCTTTCGTCCTGCCAAAAAGAGTTTTCAACTGAAGGAGGAGATTCACTTGCTTATGATATAGACGCTCAAAAGTTCATTTATACTTCTGGGATTACTGATACCATACAAAAGGATGCAGTAAATAATTTTGTGATCCAATTAAAAAATGCTTCATTGTGGACAAAATTCATAGCAATATATCCAATGGTGGGTGGAACTGCAAATTCAACCAAATGGAATTTAAAAGACCCAAGAGATTTAGATGCTGCTTACAGGCTAACATTTAATGGCACTCCCGTTTTTGCGGGCACGGGAATATTATTTCCAACTATTGCTGATTTTGCAAACACACATTTAGCAGATAGTGCAATAGGCGGTTATTCTAATGCTTCTATATCTTATTATTCAAGAACACAAAACACTATATCCGGCTATGATATAGGCTGTACCGACGGTGCTGTGCCATACAATGAGCTGTCGGTTTATGCTAATTCTGCTGACAATTCTGAATGGTTTGGTTTTAGCCAATCTATATTACCTGCAAACACAACAGGGCTGTTTATGCTTTCATCTTCTGCGACAAATGTTACCCGATATAGAAATGGCGCAATAATTAGCTCAAAAGGATCAGCACCAAATAACAGTTATACGAATCTTACATTTTTAATTGGTAAATCGAGAGTAACTCTACATCCCGGGCAAAAAGAATGTGCCTTAGCAACAATAGGAAATGGATTAACAGATGCTGAAGTTTCAACATTTTACAACATTGTTAAAAATTTTGAAACTGTACTTGGCAGATAAAAAAATCATACTATATTTAAGAAGCTTGCCATTGCAAGAACAAACCTATTGTGGAAATTAATTCCTGCAATATCTTTTTAAGATCCTTGTAGTAATTTTAACACCATGTTTTCCAATGCTTTTGGCTATAAATTGAAATCTTCACTAAGGATTAGATTGAAAATAAAATTGAATTAAATGGCATGAAATCAGATATGGGTTTCACAAGAAAATGGATTATATAAAAGATTTTTATCATATTCATATTTAAAAATTGTATTATTCAAAATAATTTATTGCTATATAAAAGAGCGTGTCCAATTTTTAGTTGAAATTTAAGAGTGTAAGTTATCAATTTTTAAATGTGTTTGAAGTGCTGTTTTT
>JBBSDT010000505.1:0-2101 GCA_038240405.1 Ignavibacteria bacterium | reverse complement strand
TACTATAGGTACCTTTGTAAACTATGTAAGAGGTGTGATTATAAATGCAAATAACGAAGGAGCATTCGGAAGCCAGTTGCCTTATGTGATTGTACCGATTTATCCAAATGATCTTAGCCTGGGTAATGCCCCTCCCCTTCTTGCAAGTCCTTTGAGAAATCCGGGAGTACCCACTCCTTCAGACAGCGTACAGGTCAGCGTAACTGCTACAGACCCCGGGTTGTCAGTATCGACCATAGCTGACGTAAAGGTTTTTTACAGATTTAACGGAGGAGCATTTGCAAGTAAACAAATGAATCTAATAACAGGGAATATTTATTCCACAAAAATGCCTCCTGCTTCACTGGGGAGTTTGGTTGAATATTTCATAAGAGCTGAAGATAATCAGGCTGGAGTTAAATTATTGCCAACCGATACTTTAAAATCAAAATTATTTTATATTGTCAGACAGAATGATTCAATGACAGTGCAGGACGTGCAATACTGTCCGAATAACGGCGGTCATTCAGGATTCGAAGGTTATGATGTACGAGGTATAGAAGGAATTGTAACCTGTGATACATCCGATATCCCTACCTTCAGCTATACAAGCGCGGGGGGAACACAGACTGCACCGAGAAGAGTTTATATACAAAATGGAACCGGTCCTTTTAGCGGCATATGGATTTCAGGGGGCGCAACAGATGTTCTAGTAAAGGGAAATAAAGTCAGAGTGAAAGGAACTGTTGAAGAAAATTTCAGTGTGACCAGAATAAATATCGCTGCTTCTTCCAATATAGTAATATTGTCAACCAGCAATCCGCAGCCTTCTCCTGAAATTTTATCTACAAGCATGCTTGCAAATAATAAACTTGATGGAGATACAACCATTGAAAAATGGGAGAGTGTTTATTGCAGATTCAATACTCCTGTCACAATAAACTGTGCTAATGCAGGGATAGGAATTGCATGTACAACTGTCGAGACTTTACCTGATACCACATTCAGAAGAAATTTCGGTGAGATTTTAGTTGCAGATGCTTCTAATGTTAATGCCCGGATTGAATTACAGGACGGTAATCATGACTATTCTAACAACTGGGATGGAAACGGAAGTGTTCCGCCTCATATACTACTTACAAAAAATGATATTATTTCATATGTTGAAGGAATATTATTTTTCTCCTTCAGCAATTACAAACTAACACCAAGAAAAAATCCCGACTTCGGAACAGTTACAACGGTAGGAATAACAAATAATAATGAATTATTGAACAGCTATACTTTGTCACAGAATTATCCTAACCCGTTTAATCCGGTCACGGTGATTAATTTCAGTATTCCTAAGTCCGGTAATGTAACTTTAAAAGTCTATGACCTTCTTGGAAGGGAAATAAGAACTTTAGTTAATAGTTTTACAAATCAGGGTACCTTTTCGGTGAACTTTGACGGAAGCAATTTATCAAGCGGAATTTATTTTTATAAGCTTGAAGCGGAAGGAAGCGCCGGACAAAAATTTGTAAGCACAAAGAGAATGGTTTTAGTTAAATAAACCTATGCTCTCCGTTCCCAGTCGGGAGATTGGGAACGCTATTAAACGAGAGTGCTTAAAATAGCAAATATTTATATAAGGAACTATTCGTGTATTGAAAAAAATGAATATATTTCCGATAACTAATAATTAATGATAAAAACTTTTTTATATTTTATAATTACGATATCCGCAGCGTTCTTATTTTCATGCAGCAATCCAATATCCGGCACAATTGAAAATCAACCGCCGAATACCTATTTGACATTATTTCCTGACAGCATAATAGCTCCCGGGTCAACACTAAAAACTATAAGATGGTGGGGAGATGATCCCGATGGATTTGTAGCCGGGTTCAGATTTTCTTTTGATTCACTCAATTGGACTTTTACGACAAGAAATGACAGTACGTTTATTTTATCAATAAACGGTACTGATAGTACATTCAGATTTTTTGTATCTGCAGTAGACGACAAAGGATTGGTTGATCCGACTCCGGCAACAAATCTTTATCCAGTAATTAATACTCCACCGTCGGTTTCATTCGATGCAGGAACAGAAATTCCCGACACAACAATTCCGGTAGCAACT
>JBBSDT010000504.1:0-2102 GCA_038240405.1 Ignavibacteria bacterium | reverse complement strand
TAAAGAATCAGGCCCGGCATTGGTGGGTATTGAATTACAATCTAAAGAAGACTATGAAGCATTGCTTCAAAATCTTAATCACTATAATGTAAAATATACTGAGCTGAAAAAGGATGATGATGCTTTCGGGTATTTGGTATAGAAATACTTTTTGATAAATTGCGTTTAACCTTTTAGGTTAGATATATGTGGCAAAGAAAGTTTTTGCAACTTTCTTTTTTTATCATAACTGAAATAAACTATAATAGATAGAAAATATTTCTTCGTTAAATATTACAATCGCGTTCAGAAATAAAATTTTATTTCCTTATTCATTGCATTTGTTTTAAACAGGTAATCTATTACATTAAGTTTCACCATTACATATTGGCATAAAAAATGTGCAACAAAAAATTGTTTTAATAAAATTTTGTAATCATGTCTCGAAAGTACTTTCAACTATTTAAGTTAATTGTATTGGTAATACAGGTTTTATATGCTGATAAGATGTATGCGCAGATTAAAAATGCTAATACAACTGTTTTTATGCAGGGGCCACAAGTAGGAATTGCATATGGGTTTACATATGGTTATGATTCGAAGCCCGGAATATTTATTCCCGAATTGAATAGTATGAATGTACACTTAACAAAGCTTTATTTATTCTGGCAACAACTGGAACCGGAAAAGGGGCAATTTCATTGGAATGCGGTAGATAGTTTTCTAAAGCAAATAAACTTAAATGATGAAGCCTTGATTTCAATTTTTTCTTCTTCAACATGGGGTACAAAAACTATTCACAAACTCTACCCCCTTCTCCCGCAAAATCAATGGATGAGTATTACCGGTTTGTTTATAGTTTGGTAAAACATTGTAAAGGGAAAATCAAGCTATGGCAAAATGATTCGGAGCCAAACAACCCAATTTACTGGAACGGAACAGATCAGGAATTTATCAACCAACTAAAGGTTTTTTATAAAGCTGTTAAAGATGCAGATCCAAAAGCACAGGTAGTGGCCGGTGGTTACGACGGACTTTTTAACCCGCCGGGTATGCCCGAGATTCCGGGATAAAAATATGGGCTTTCTTTTTTCGATAAAGTAATCAAAGAAGCAATAGATTATTTTGACATTTTTGATTTGAGGTTGTATGCTGATCCCTATACCATTCCGGCAAGGGTTGCTTACTTCGAGCAAAAATTAGCTGAAACAAGAAATGACAAACCAATCATATGCACCGAATATAACGGCCCGGGTTTTTTCGGGTTTCCTGTTAACTTTAAATACATTGGGCAGGTTATACAATGGCAAAGTGCTGTTGCCAAAATGGATACAGCCGCATATCTTAAATTAAAAAATCCATTGGTTCAGTTATATGATAGTATAAATACACTGGCGCCCCAAACGCAGATGTTTATGATCGGTTGTTCAAAAGAACTGGATGATAAATATCATCGTTTGCAATGCCGCGATATAGTAATTCGAAATGTTCTTGCTTTTTCATCAGGTGTTCAAAAAACAATGTTTTGGGATTTATCGCATAGTAATGATGATAAATATGCAATCATGACATTAATGTTCGGCAAAAATAAATTAGTGGAATATGATAATGGTGAAGTGACAAAAGAATATCCTGAAGCAAAAACATTTAAATTAATGACCAGTTATCTTAATCATATTGAAAACATAGAACGCATAAATATTCCTCAAAAAGATTCCCTATACTTTTTTGAAGTAACAAGAGCGGCCCGGAATCCGGTATATGTGGTTTGGGAAAAAAGAGATCCCTTTTTTGGTGAAGATAAACCGGCAACAAACTATAGCTTGCCATTGAATCTGCAATCTGCAAAGGCATATGATGTTTTTGATAACAGTATTCCATTACAAATTTCAGGCAATTACTTACATATTAAAGTCTCCGGCACACCAATCTTCATTGAACAGGGTAAAAACTAAGAATGGTGCGAGCTTATTTTATTGTACTTATTTGCGTTTAACCCTGCCAGTTATATTGTTTCCTAAAGTAAGAATAAACCGGTTTTCTATAACCAACCCGACCGCCTGAATAAATAGTAAAGCAAAACGCAGGCAACAACAGTACCCGCTATCACAGCATGAAAACCG
>JBBSDT010000503.1:0-2110 GCA_038240405.1 Ignavibacteria bacterium | reverse complement strand
TAATAATTCTATAGAGATTGTCTTTTTCAAAATTGAAAGTGAGCCCCATAAGCCAAGAAGCAAAAAAAAGAGCTTTTTTTGTTAGGGGTGAAATATATTCTTGACTAATTTGTTAATAGATGTTGGTGTTCCAAAAAGTTTGTAGGGTCAGAGGTAAAAAAAATTTTAAATGTGAACAAACTTTTTGGTCACCAACAATAATACTCCAATCTTGGGCAACATGATTGTTGCTCTCACTGCCATTTATAATTTATAATTATAATTTAAAAATTTGATTGGTTGTTGCTCTCACTCTCATTTTATAATTTAAAATTTACAATTTAAAATTTCTAACTCGCCATTGTTGGTGTTCCAAAAAGTTTCAGAAACAGAAGTAAAATAAAAGTTTACATGGGGAACAAACTTTTTGGTCACCAACAATAATACTCTAATCTTGAGCAACATGGTTAGTTGTTGGTCTCGCCTGACATTTATAATTTACAATTTAAATGATTCGTTAGTAGTCAATAGTTGAAATCCAGCTTGTGCCTCCGATCAAACCTAATGTTTTCATGTTACCTGTCTTTTTTTAAATCCGGATTTATATTAACGTTCAGAGTTACCCTGCTAACCCAGACTACAATGAATAAAATGAATAATGAAGCTATCCATTCAACTGCAACTTGTTTTGTCAGCATACTTTCCCGCTCTTCTACTTTTATCAATGAACGCCCCGCTGCTACAAAGTATAAGTTGTTCCCATTTGTTTTTTTGATTACTAGCGCTTGCCGTATACCGGGTTGAGGCTGCCAGCTGATAATATCTTCTCCATTTTTTCTTACGTAATCTAACACACCTGAAGGAAGTTTCGGAAATTTTCCATTCAACAACGCATTAGATGCAACTGCATTTTCTTTATCATCATAAATAATAAGGTAAGGAGAAAGACTATGAGCAAGCTCAATTGAACAGGCTGGAATTAGCGTTTTCGGATCCACTCCATTGTCCATAGCATAAACTGCATCGTCCACCATTTGATATTGGGGATCATTTGCCGACATCCTGTAACTCTGCTGAACAGTTATATAAATTATTCCGCATAGCAGCGTTATCACAGCGGCAAATGGAATCCAATTCTTAAAAATTAAGATAAGATTGCTCATATAATTTTATCATCTTATTTCTAATAAAAATAAAAAAATTTTACAATAAAGTCACGTGCATGAACCTTGATTAAAAGTTTAGAAGATTACTTTGACTATATAAGCCGTCGAATCAATCAGGAAAATCATTTAATCAGTTGAATCAAGGTTCAGACAATTTCAATCCATAGCTCCGCCTTTAATTAAATTATTGAATATTCTGCCCGGATCTGCTACGATATTATGCCTCTTAAAGGATTTACAAAGAGAAGTCACGTCCCTTAAGAGTATTTCCCTTGCAGAAGGGTTACTATGAATTCCGATGACCTGGGGAAAGTCTATGACAATTGCTTTTTCTTCATGCCAGAGAAGATTATATGTTGAAAAATCCCCATGTATCCTGCCCGAGGCAATAATAGATTCCAGTATTTTTAATGACTGCCTGAAGGCTTCTTCAGCTTCATTTTTCTCAAGCTTTATATCCGAAAGCCTTGAGGCTGCTTCGCTATCAGTTCCAATAAATTCCATAATTATTACCAAACCTGAACTGGCTATAGGTTTGGGAACAGGAATTCCTGCATTATATAGAAACTTCAATTGTCCAAATTCTTCCCCCACCCAAAGAATCTGATGAGCATCCAGTCCTTTTTCGGATCCCTGATCTATTGCTTTCTGAAGCCTTGCATCCCCGACGAATCTTCCTTGCCGGTACATTATATCCTTTCTGAAGGACCGAACTCTGAGATCAGTGTAGATTTTAACTGCACAGTATTTTTCTTCACTTTTTCCAAGATATACACAGGCTTCTTTCCCGCTCTTAATTGTATGAATTAGTTCATCTAATAACCCCCTGCCGCGAAGCTCTTCAAGATCGGATGAAGTAAAAGAATAGTTTGAAGGGTCATCTGTTACCAATTTGTTTACATTTTGTTTCCCGGCTAACTTTCTTTTCCGGGACGTGAATTTTTCAAAGGTTTGGTTAACTACAG
>JBBSDT010000502.1:0-2160 GCA_038240405.1 Ignavibacteria bacterium | reverse complement strand
TCAAGACCTTCAATGGAAATAGGGTATTTTTTTGTAAAGCATGCCGTACAATAATCTGTTTTTTCATTGCCATAAGGAACAGAATCCAGAAGTTTTTCAGTACTCAGATATGCAAGGCTGGTGACACCCAAAGCTTTCTGGATTTCTTTAACATCCTGATTATACTGATTGGCAATCAATTCTTCTGAAGACGGAAAATCCATTCCATAATAACAGGGAGAGATTATCGGAGGTGAGGTTACTTTGAGATGAATTTCTTTTGGTTCTGCCTTTTTTATAAGCTCAACCAGTAGTTTTGATGTCGTTCCGCGAACAATAGAATCATCCACAATTACCACCTTCCGTTTCTCAATAACTCCCTTTACAGCATTAAACTTTGTTTTAACTTTCATTTTTCTTTTATCCTGTCCCGGCTGAATGAAGGTTCTGCCTACATAATGGCTCCTTATTAAACCTATTTCATGCTTTACATCTTTATTATGCTTCACAGCTTCATTAAAATATCCAAGGGTTGCCGTATTTGAAGAATCAGGCACATTTATTATAACTGTTTTTTTGTCTTCAGGACTATCCTTACTCGGAGAAGGGCTCTCAATTGCCAGGCTTTTACCTAACTGTCGTCTTACCTTATCAACTTTCTCTTCAAAGACAGTACTATCCGGTCGTGAGAAATAAATATATTCGAAAATACAATGTTTGTACTTCTCTGCTGTGCCTATGTTATATATCTTTTCCTTATTAGTCTCAACTACTTCTCTGTCTATTATCATAATTTCCCCCGGTTTTACATCCCGGACATATTCTACATTAATAATATCAAAAGCACAGGTTTCGGAAGCAAAGAAAAAGCTGTTTCCAAGCTTTCCATATGCCAAAGGTCTTACACCATAAGGATCCCGGATAGCAAACAATTTATCATCTGTTAATATACATACCGAATATGCCCCTATGATCTGGGAAAAAGCCTCCAGGATTTTGTTTACAATGTCTTGTTCTTTACTTCTTGCAATAAGGTGAAGTATAAGTTCACTATCGGTCGAAGTCTGGAAAATTGTACCATCGTTCTGAAGTTTTTCCCGGAGATATTTTGTATTGGTAAGATTTCCGTTGTGTGAAAGCGCAAGATTGCCGCCCTTGAAATTTACTTTGAAGGGCTGAATGTTATTTCTTTTATCACCGGAGCCGGTTGTGGAATAACGGGTATGACCGATAGCGGAATTTCCTTTAAGAATGTCGGTTAAAATTTTATCATCTGAGAATACATTCAAAACCAATCCGTGATCTTTATGAATATTAAATTTATATTTTTGAGTTAGAGGGTCGTATTCAGAAGTTACAATCCCTGCGGCCTCCTGCCCCCTGTGCTGAAGCGCATGAAGGCCATAGTAAGTCAATACTGAAGCATCAGGACTATTGTAAACTCCAAACACTCCGCAATTAGAATGAATCGATTTGCAATAATTAAAATCTTTATTTTGTAATTTTTTCTTTTTCAATGTGCAGGAATTCAAGTTAAATCTTTGAACATAAATAATAAAGGTAAACTCAAAATGTACTACCTTTCATCCCCGCGATCTTCAGACCCGCTTCGTCGAGCTCGGCGAGGCGAGCCAAGATCCAATCAATCCAAATTTTGCCGTTGGAAATTATTCCTGCTAAGTATAAGTTGGATGCCGGAAGCTCAGCTGTATCTATAATACAAAAATAAATATAAATTTATCAGTAAACAGACACACTTGAACTTTCAGGTAATTCAAATATCTTCTCTTTCAAAATATTATACTTCTTTTTTGGCAAATATTAGTATATTTTGTATACGAATTTACAACCCCGGTAATATGTTTCTGGAAAATTAATTTCTTATCCTCCATTCCTATTGCCCTTTATTAAACCAATTTGAATCTCAGAAATACCGTCATATTATTTTTTTCTGTTTGTTTTTTAACGGCTATATTTTACAGCTGTGAAATAAAGCAACCCACAGCTCCTAATTGGGTTGTTGATCTTAACCTTCCTTTTACAAACAAAAGTTATAATATCCTGGATATTGTAAAACGAAGCGGGAACATTGGAATTGATTCATCAAATAATAACATAGTATTTTTATATGGGGAATCTGATTATCAAAGAAAATTCGGCGAAGATATAAAATTTGATGGT
>JBBSDT010000501.1:0-2172 GCA_038240405.1 Ignavibacteria bacterium | reverse complement strand
TTTTGGAAGATATTTCCTTCTAATAAATCAATTGACTGTAAATAGTTTGTATTTTCAAAATTTGTGAACCGTCTGCCTGTGAAAGTATAAAACAAATTCAACCCTGTATCCCGGTATTTCATTTGCAAGCTGCATTTTGCAAGGTCATAGGGGATATAAAATATTTGTTTTTTATAAGCAGGGTCTCCGGGATAGTCACTGCTTGTCCTTGTAGATTGTGTATAGCAATAACTCAAATTAATTTTAATCCCTGCTTTTGTGCCGAAATTTTTTTGGATATTTGCTTCAAAAAGAATATCATTGGATATTGATTGTCCGATGTTTTTTGGTGTCCACAATCCGTTAGAATTTGGCGACCATACAATTTTATCCTTTGCAGAGACATAGGAATAAGTTATTTCTAATATGTTATCTGTAAAAGCATTAAAATTAAATATGGCTCCCCCGTCAATGCTAACAGATCTCTCCGGCAAGAGGTTTTTATTGCCCAGGTCTTTCCAGTAAAGCTCATTAAAAGTAGGTGATGCGAAGTTATTGCCCGAGCCGGCTTTAAAATTCAAATTGTATTTTCTGAACGGTTTTATATTGATTCCAAATTTTCCCGATATGACATGTTTTTTTAAGTCTGAAATATAATCATACCGTATTGAAGGGAATATCTTAATGTTTTCATTTAATCCGATTTTTGATGCGGCAAAAATACCTGATTGAACTCTTCTTATATTACTTTCTACTTCGTTACTCTTAAGCGTAGCATAGATAATTTCATAACCGGAGGACAATTCAAAACGATTTTTAATGTAGCTAAGCTGAGTTGAGCCGGAAAGAAAAATATTTTTGTAATAGCTGTTTATCAGCGATCCGTCGGTATACCCTGTAATATTATTTTGAAAATCAATTTGTGTTTTCAGAGAAAGTTTTCCGGAAAAAATATATTGATATGATAAATTATTATTCCAGTTCTTATCCTGCTGGCTTGATTTGGAGGGAGCCGAGCCTGTCTCAACACCGGGGATATTCCGGAACAGGCTGCAGTAGTTAACAAAAGCATCTATTTTGTGCTTATTATTCGAGTACCCGGCATTCAGAGTATAATTAGAATTATTATAATTTGAATTTGCTCTTTCTTTCAAAACCCTATTCGTGCCATTGTTGAAAAAATATTCATAGTCATTAATAGAAGATTCTTTCGAGTATTCTGAGCCTATATTAATGTTATTAAAAGTTTTTTCTACACCTGCTTCAATCCTTTTCTGATTGTATGAACCGACCTGTCCGGTAATTTTAACGTCAAAATTTTTTGTAAAATTTCTTTTAGTTATGATATTAATTACGCCTCCTATAGCTTCCGAACCGTACAGGGAGCTTGAGCCGTTGTTAAGAATTTCAATTCGCTCAATATTGTCTTTAGAAATTGTTGTCAGATCAATCTGATTGTTCTGCAGGGAATTTATTTTAAAACCATTAAGAAGGATCAGTGTATGTTCAGCGGCTAATCCGTTTAGCGATATTGTGCTGAGTGAAGAATTTCCACCGTAAGACTTTATTAAGACTCCCCCGGCAAGCTGCAGCACATCTGACAGATTTTCTCCATTTTTATTTTCAATCATTGATTTATCAATAACCTGAATTTTTACAGGAGAGTCAAATATATCCGTAGTGATTTTATTGCTTAAAACCTTTATTTCTTTAGTATGATATTTTGCAGTATCATAGCTTTGGGAATATGCATACTTACCAGAGAAGCATAACAATAAAGTTAATAATAATATTTGAATTTTTTTTATTTTCACTTTTCATTTTATAAAAAAAAACCCGGTCTCTGTACTCAAGGGGAATGTCTATAATGAGTTTAAAAAGAAACCGGGAACACTTTTTTAAAATCTATTCATTTATCTTTTCCCTCGAAGATCTTGAAACATATTCCGGCAGGTCTCCTGACTTGAAAGCAATTTCCCGGACACCTTCCCACTCTTGACAAGAGCAGTGGACATTGAACGGGTCTTCTTTCTTACAGTTGCGGGGACAGCTACGGACTTTCACCGTATTCCCTCTTATTCCCTTTGTTATAGGGAACCAAAATATTTTTTGAATAAAGAACTATACAAAATTAGTAATAAAATTTGGGAAATACAACTTTCGATAAATTTTAAATTTTAAATTTTAAATTAT
>JBBSDT010000500.1:0-2196 GCA_038240405.1 Ignavibacteria bacterium | reverse complement strand
TAATGCCTGAGATTTCGGGATCGGATATAATTGAAATAAAGGAAGGACGTCATCCGGTGATTGAAAGACTTTTACCGCCCGGGGAAAAATTTATCGCTAATGATACGGAAATTGATACGGACAATAATCAGATTCTTATAATTACCGGTCCCAATATGAGCGGCAAGTCAAGTTATCTCAGGCAGGTTGGATTGATAGTATTACTTGCACAGATCGGATGCTTTGTCCCCGCAAGGAATGCAAGGATCGGAATTGTAGACAAAATTTTTACACGAGTTGGTGCATCGGATAATATTTCCAAAGGTGAAAGCACTTTTCTTGTGGAGATGCATGAAGCTGCTAATATACTTAACAATGCCACCGGGAAAAGTTTAATTTTGCTGGATGAGATTGGAAGAGGAACCAGTACTTATGATGGAATTTCAATTGCCTGGGCCATGACCGAATACCTGCATGAAAATCCAAATGTGCGAGCCAAGACATTGTTTGCCACGCATTATCATGAGCTCAATGCATTAGCGGATCTGTACAATAGAATTAAAAATTTCAGAGTCGAAGTACGGGAATATAATGATAAGATAATTTTTCTTAGAAGAATTACTGAAGGAACTGCCGATCATAGCTATGGAATCCAGGTCGCTCAAATGGCAGGTCTTCCCGATTCCGTAACGAAAAGAGCTAAAGAAATACTCCGTTCGCTTGAAGACAAGGAATATAAAAGGAAAAATAAAGACGAATTTCAAATTAGCATGTTCGAGTCTGCAGTAACAGAATTCAAAGATGAATCATTAAGAAAGATACTTGATGAAGTTGATATAAATAATATTACACCGCTCGATGCAATTAACATATTGAAAGAAATGAAAGATGAAAAAAGTTAATAGAAACAATCTGTCGCGAATATTCAAAGCTTATACTGATTTTTATAAAAGTTATTAACTGAAAATCAAAATTCTGTACCGGTAAGATTTGAATTCTATTAAGTCTTTTTTAATTCTAACATAAAAGTTAATTTAATAGAAAATAAACGAGATGTTCAAGATCTTCTTTAAAAAATCAATGATACCACTTGCCATGGTCGGTTCAATCGGAGGTTTCATTGATGATGTACTAAAGCCATTTGCCGATTTAGCCCCTATATTTCTTTACGTATCCATAGGCGGATTTTTAGTTACAGCAGTTTTCTTATTTTATATTAAAAGGAAAGATGGTAAGATAGTTCATAAAGAAAAATTAGTTGCGGCGTCATTGTTCTTTATCATATTCGCTTTGCTGTGGGGAATCTATATTCCAATTTCAAATGCAGCTCCTCCGCAGGGATATCTTGCCGGAAATATTGATGTAATAGCAAAGCTGCAATCTGATATTTTAAAAATCGGTCAGGATGTAACTGAGGTAAAAAGCGATGTCAAAAATATAGATTCAAAACTTGATAATGTCACTGCTAAGATTACACAGGTTGATTTAAACGGCGGAATTATAAGCAGTCCGAGAACTCCGCAGGAATGGTACAGTAATGCAATGCTTTATAAGCTGAAAGGAATGAACGAAGATGCGATTAAAGCCTTTGAGAAACTTTTTGATTACAATATAACTTACATTGATCCTTATCTGCAGTATATAGAAGTTGCACGGAATTTAAAAAGCAAAGAATATCTTACGGATTATTTCAAGAATCTTTCGGCTAAATATTCAAACAATGAAACTGTTAGGCTGATGAGTATAAAAATTATTGATGATAGAAATGAGAGGGTAAAACAATATGAAAAAGTATATTCCTCGGGTGAACCTTCAGCTCCTCTGCTATATATGTTAATAACAGAACATTCATATGCCAATCTTCCGCAGGCATCAATGCTCGACAGGGAGAAAGAAGTAAAATACCTGGATAATCTGAATCAGCTGCCTGCCAATAAAACTTTGAAAGAATATTTTGTAAGTTCTGATATGCTGACCGAAGCACAAAAGCTACTTCAGACAGAAACTAATTTAAACAAGACCGGACCTTTAGGGGACATGATAAAAAATCCGGTAAGTGTTCAGTTATATCCATTAGGAAACGGAGAATATTCTCTGGTGTTTATAATGACCGATTATCTGGCTACTAATATACTTTACAAATTAGATGGCGGCAGTGAATTTATTGATGTTGGTGAAAACAAGGCATTCGGAATGCAGACTTCTCAACGTCATCCG
>JBBSDT010000499.1:0-2216 GCA_038240405.1 Ignavibacteria bacterium | reverse complement strand
TAGGAAGTCTTGTGGGCTTTAGCTCCGGGTATTTCGTTGTTCACCACACAAACAATAATAGCATCAGGCACACAAGTACGTTTCAAATAATAAATGTTTTTCCTTCCATTAACAGGTTGAGTGTGGTTTATAGCTTTTAAACTGCAGCTACAAATTTCAATTTTGAATTATTATTGCAGAATATTACATTTATTTACTCATATGAATATTTTGGATACCAATCTGTTCCTCTTCCTTCTGGTGTATAGTCAAAGAGATTCCAAAGCGGCCATATCATATCAACATGCCTGCCGTTCTGTCCTTTTTCTTCAGGAACGTAGAGAAGTTCGGTATTGTAAAAATGAAAAATTCCGTCCGGTGTTTTTCGGAATACATTAAGCGCCGGCAGTTGCCCGCCCTTTTCATTCTCGGCAAAGTAATCTGTATTGTAGCTGTTTTTTGCAGATGAAAGAATCCGCAGATTTTTCCAGCCGCGTTCACCGGTCCATTTTTTTATTTTTTCAATTGGAGACTTTGCTTCCATAACGAAATTTAATCTTGCATTGGCATGAAAAACCATGCAGTTAATACCGTCCATTATGGAAGTGCAGCTCGTGCAGGGTTTTTCATCTTTCGGCCCGTACATATAACTATAAATTATTAAAGTAACTTTTCCCCGAGCAAATAATTCAGATAATTTCGTATTTCTTATCTTTCCACTTTCATCGGATTCTTCAAATACATAATCTTCCTTTACTTTTCCACCGTCGGGAAGCTGACGGCGCAATGAAGCCACTTCTTCTATTTTCTTTCGAAGTGCGATCTCTTCTTCAAGAAGCTTATTTCGGGCAGCTCTGTATTCCTGGCTTTCGCCTGGAAACTAATGATTTGAGTGGAAGCAAATTGTTTTCGTCAACAACAATAAATAATTCGATTAATGTTGTTGATCTTGACTGCATTAATATTTTAAATTTTAAATTGTTTCTGTCACCAACAATAAATGCCAACAGCACAATGCAAATAAAATAAATTTGGTTTAAAATATTTTATTTAGAAAATAAGAAAGCGGGAGAAGAAATTCCCCCGCTTTTATTTTAGTCTAAAAATAAGCTGACTTTAGCGCATAATTTAAAAAAACTACTTTCCCGGGATGACGCTGAATAAAGAAATTAAGACTTCCGCTGTTAAAAATAAGGACTCAAAGTGCATGAGAGAGAAAAACGAACACTAAATTATTAAACGAAGCTTGTTGGTTAAGGCATCAGACTTTAGAACTAAGACTTTAAAACATAAAATAAGAAAGTCAGAGTTCAAAATTAAGAGTTGAAAGTCAGGAAGAAGATAACGAAACTTCAAAAGAATAAAAGGAAATCTAAGAACTAAGACTTGAAATCTTGAAATTAAGAAAAGTTATTTAATAATTAAGAAGTCAACCAACAGAATTAAGAACTTTTTACTGAAAATAATGTCACAAGTAGACGTCAGAAAATAGACTGACTGTTAAAGAAAATTTTCAGCAAGCATCGGGAAGGAGACAAACTGTGAAATTATTTAGTCAAAGACCGGAAGTCTGCGTCCAACTATCAAATGGAAATAGTAATTGTGCATAGAAAAATACCTAATCAGGTTCGGGAAGAGGGGAAAGTCTTCCGGAAAATAGCGAAATGTTAATGGGAAGAAAGTAATTGTGAAAGGGATGGATACATATACTAAAAAGATGAACCCTGAGTGACAAATATGTCACAAAAAACCGGTTTGTGAATTGATGAACTTAATTTTTTCAAATGCACCCGGTCCAATTGAGGGTTGAAGCACCCATCCGGTTTGCGAGAATATTTTTGCAGTTAAAGCAAAAAGAAAAAATACAGCCAAAATAAAAGGGGGAGTTGCCCGGGCGGAATTTCATTTTAAACCTCCTTAAAGTTTGATTAGTTACTGTTATCAGATCAGGCAATTAGCATGATCTAAACGATTTTAATGAAAGGTCAATAAAATACAGTAATATAGCCTTATAGAAGTTTTAGTTAATTTGAGAGTTTGTAAAAGTAAAAGAAAAATAATTAAAGTGAAAGGGTAAAGATGCTGGGACATGACTCTCGCATTGCCTCATAATTAATCTTACCCTGAGGTTATAAGAAACAGGTCGTTGCCTCATAATTAATGTTACCGTAGTAAAAAGTATAAAACGGTAAAAAATTATGAGTAAAAAATCAAAGAGAGAATATCTTGATGAGATT
>JBBSDT010000498.1:0-2221 GCA_038240405.1 Ignavibacteria bacterium | reverse complement strand
CTCTCAAATTCCAATATGTCCATAAACAAAAAGATTTTATAGATTTCAATATTCAGAAATTATTACCACATAAATTTACTGAGTACGGCCCTGCACTTGCAGCGGGCGACATAAACGGAGATAGCCTGGACGACATTGTTGTTGGGGGAAATTTAGTGCAAGGTGCCATGACCTTTATTCAACAATCTTCCGGATTATTTATAAAGAAGACGATAGCTTCACCAAAAATAGATTCAAACTTTCAATCCATTGACATGGGCATTACTTTATTTGATGCCGATGGAGATGGCGATCTGGACCTTTATATTGCCAGCGGCGGTTATGAGGCTCCTGAAAATTCAGAGCACTATAAAGATAAATTTTATGTAAATGATGGGAAGGGAAATTTCACAATAGATTCTACAGCTTTGCCTCAAAATTTAATAAGTAAATCTTGCGTTAGGGTTGCGGATTATGATAATGATGGAGACCTTGACATTTTTATCGGAGGGAGAGTTGATCCATGGCATTACCCTAAGCCTGTATCAAGTTTTATTTATAGAAATGATTCTAAAAATGGAATTGTAAAATTTACTGATGTTACTAATTCAGTTGCGAAACCACTGAATAATATAGGAATTGTTTGCGATGCAATCTGGACTGATTTTGACAACGACGGCTGGATGGACCTGGTATTAACCGGGGAATGGATGCCAATAAAATTTATTAAGAATGATAGGGGCATTTTTAAAGACATTAGTAGTGGAAGTGGAATTAATAACCAGGTAGGATGGTGGACGAGCATAGTGCCTGGTGACTTTGATAATGATGGCGACATTGATTTTATAGCAGGTAATCTTGGCCTAAATTCTTTTTACAGAGCCACCGATCGATATCCTGTAAAAATGTATGCAAAGGATTTTGATAATAACGGAAGTTACGATGCCATACCCACCATCTTTTTGCCCGCATCACAAACTGATACAGCAAAAAAAGAATTTCCCGTTCATACAAGGGATGATATGGTCAAGCAAATTATAGGAACCAGAGCCAAATATAAAAATTATAAAACCTATGCCATAGCTCCCTTTAGTGAAATGTTCTCACAAGATGAAATGAAAAATGCGTTAAAATTGGAAGCAAATGATTTTAATAACAGCTATATAAAAAATGACGGTGGCGGCAAATTCACAATGAGTGCGCTTCCATCAGCTGCGCAATATTCATGTATGAACGGCATGCTGGCAGAAGATTTTGACGGGGATGGTAATTTGGATATTTTGATTAATGGAAACGATTACAGCACAGAGGTTTCAGTTGGGAGATATGATGCCTGTAATGGAACTTTTCTTAAAGGAAATGGTAAATGGGGATTTACTTCAGAATCTATATTGCAAAGTGGATGGTTTGTTCCGGGTAACGGTAAAGCATTAATAAAACTGAGAAACCCTCATGGTAATGTTTTGATTGCAGCCAGTCAAAACAAGGGGCCGTTGAAAGTTTTTAAACTGGAAAAAAACGTTCTTACGATTGCGTTGAAACCCGGCGATGTAAGTGCAAAAATGAACTATAAAAATGGTAAAACAAGAATGGTCAATATTAATTATGGCTCGTCTTTTTTATCGCAATCAGGCCGGTTTCTCAATATTGATAGTAACGTTTTATCTATTGACATCAAAGATTCAAAAGGAAATGCCCGCACTATAAAAATGTGATCCCAATGCACACGAAAAATTATTTCAAACAAAAGCAAACATTCAAATTGTCCCCGGTTGGTGGGGACACCAACCGGAGTTGTCCGCTGTGGGCGGTGTCTCCACCGCCCACTACTAGCCTTGGCAATGCTACAATTTGAAATGCACCCCTAAACAAGATTTCTGTAAATTCTTATTGCTCATTTTGAGATTTTTACCGCTTATATTTTTTGGTATTATATTTTTCATTTCCTGCCAAAAGAAATATTACAGGAATAAAAGCCATGCTGATGTTTCCTATTCAAGTATTGCTAAAGGCGAAGAATTGGCTGCAAGGTATTGCCAGTCCTGTCACCTGCTTCCTGGCCCTGGCCTTGTAAATTCTGCATCATGGGAAAAGGGTGTATTACCTAATATGGGTCCGAGGTTAGGAATTTTTTATTATAATTTAAAACCATACCCTTCTCTTAAATATGATAGATCCCTTGATACCAATTACTATCCCCGCCTTCCAATTTTAAAAAATGAAGAATGGCAAAATATAATTG
>JBBSDT010000497.1:0-2224 GCA_038240405.1 Ignavibacteria bacterium | reverse complement strand
TACTTCCTTTGTTAATATTGATACTTCGAATAGTGAGCGCAGAGTTATAGTAAGTGATGTCTCCAGGAAAAGTACTTTTATTTTAAATAAACAATTGAACATAATTGACTCAATGCATAATAGTGGCCCGGTAGTCAATTTTGATAAAGAAGATAAAAATTTTCTAGCTTGTGATATTGGTATTATGAACCCTAATAATGGGAGATACGGAAAAGCAATATTCATTGAGGCGGGTACAAATGGAAAATACAAGGAACAACTTCCACCATTATTTGATAGCCTTCAGCGACCTGTTCAAATCACAGCAACAGATCTTAACGCAGATGGTAAAGTTGATTACCTGATTTGTGAATTTGGCTTTCTAACGGGTACACTATCATGGATGGAAAATTTGGGTAACAACCATTATATACGTCGCGTATTAAGATCGTTGCCGGGTGCTATTAAGGCTTACATAAAGGATTTTAATCACGATGGCCTGCCGGATATAATAACACTATTTTCGCAAGGAGATGAATCCATTATTCTTTTTACTAACCTTGGAAATGGCATATTTAAACAGGAACAATTGCTGCGCTTTCCGCCCTCATATGGTTCTTCTTATTTTGAACTGGCTGATTTTAATAATGACGGCTATCCTGATATTGTTTATACATGTGGTGATAATGCGGATTATTCTGCGGTTTTAAAACCTTACCATGGAGTATATATTTTCATGAATGATAAATCCAATCATTTTATACAGAAGTTTTTCTATCCTGTAAATGGTTGTTATAAAGCAATGGCAAGAGATTTCGATGGTGATGGAGACCTGGATATTGCGGCCATCGCTTTCTTTGCAGATTACACAAACCAGCCACAGGAAGGCTTTGTCTATTTGAAGAATACCGGAGGCCTTAATTTTTTGCCTTTGACCGTACACGAAACTGAAGCAGGACGCTGGCTTACAATGGATGCAGGCGATCTTGATGGCGATGGTAAAACAGATATTATTTTGGGAAATTTTTCAATCGGCCCAATAATTAACAGGCCTGCTAATGAATGGAAGAAAGGGCCTCCATTTATTTTATTAAAAAATATCAGTAAGTAAATTACAATTGTCCACTAAAAGATTTACTCGTTGTAATTCTTTAAATTTGAAGATATTGAATGGAAGAGAAATAATTTTTTAAATAATCTATTTTGGGATTATTTTACTTAAACTAAAAAACGATTCATGTATGAAGAGAAATTTTTTATTGCCGGTATTAATATTGTTTTGTTTCACTTCTTTTTCGCAGGATGAAAATATAGCCGGCAAATTAGTACCACTGCCTGTTTCTATAAAATCGGGAACAGGAAGTTTTCTGGTGAATAATAAAACTACCATACACATACTGTCTTCGGATTCTTCTGTAAGTAGAGTTGGTAATTTTTTATCTCACAAATTAAAAGCAACAGGTTTTGCGGTGTCTGTTACAAAAACTTTATCAAGGGCCGCTAATAATATTAACCTGTCAATTATTAATGATGCATCACTTGGTGGGGAAGGATATAAACTCAACGTATCCGCTACAGGCATCACCATAAGTGCTAATAAACCTGCGGGATTATTTTATGGTATGCAAACCTTGATTCAATTAATGCCAACAGAAATTGAAAATAAAAATGTTGTCAAGAATGTTACCTGGAAAATTCCTGCATGCAGCATCACCGATTATCCCCGTTTTGTATGGAGAGGATTGATGTTCGATGTATCACGACATTTTTTTACCAAAGATGAAGTGAAAAAATATATTGATGAAATGGTGAGATATAAGTATAACCTATTGCATTTGCACCTTACCGATGATGAAGGATGGCGGATTGAAATAAAAGGATTGCCAAGGCTAACAGAGGTAGGAGCATGGAATGTAAAGCGTGTCGGCTATTTTGGAACCTTTACTACACCTACTGCTGATGAGCCACGCAACTATGGCGGATTTTATACCCAGGATGATATTAAGGAAATCGTACAATATGCAAAAGATCGGTTTGTCAATATTCTACCTGAAATAGACGTGCCTGGCCATAGTCTCGCTGCGATTACGGCTTACCCTGAATTGTCATGCTCAGGTGCTGCAGGGAAACCTGAGGTAAGTTCTGGCCAGGAGATTAAAGATTGGTCAACGCACACGGCGCTTGTTGATGATAACCTTTGCCCTGCCAATGAAAATGTGTATGAGTTTTTAGATAAAGTACTTAC
>JBBSDT010000496.1:0-2242 GCA_038240405.1 Ignavibacteria bacterium | reverse complement strand
ATCATCGGGATTCTAGTTTCAATCCTTGTTGTAATGGATTCATGTAAAGAACCAAACTTATCAAAGACAGACACTTTAATGGCATACCGTTTCAATCCTTGTTGTAATGGATTCATGTAAAGAACCCGTACTTTAGAATAATATATATATATAACAATATCTTATGGACTTTTTTAGTCTGGAAATATTAAAAAAATTTACGATTATTTTTCTTGAATCAAGAAGAAGTTTGCCTAATTCCGTATGCATTTTTTAAGTTAAGTTTATTAAATTAGGTATACTTAATGGTTTTAGTTTATAAAATAAAAATAAGTTCTATGCCGGGGAATGTTTATTTTATGCATATATTCTTATACGTGCAATCTATGCATCTGAGTTTAAATTTAGTAGCTTTAGGAAAATAATTATTAGCAATAATATTTTTTATCTCTTCAACTATTTTCAATATATTCCTTTTGTCAATGTCGTGAATGCTTACTTCAAGTAATTTATTACCTGACCTGGTATAAACAAGAAAACCCTTATTAACCTTTCTTTTAAAATTCGATTCAATCAATAAAGCATAGCAAATGAGCTGAGTTTTATAAGTATCAAATATTTTCTCTTTATATTCTGCAAATTTGTAATCTAACGGAGCCATGGACCCATCACTAAGCATCAATACTTCATCTACCTGACCCCTTAAATAATCATTTGTAAGATACCGGTCTGTAAATTTCTCCTCAACTCCAATTCGTTGTCTTAAGTATTCTTTATTTCTGTTAAGTTTTTCATCGTGAACCTCTCTTCCCTTCATAGCTTTATAATATTTTTCTTCATATTGGGGTATTGTAAGGACATATTCAAAATATGTAAACCTTGGACAATATAAATATTCAATTATATGAGAGGGTGTAATAGTCAAAAAAATAATGCTTTTACTTTGTCGGTTATTAATTTTTTGTCGAACGCCTGACCCAGAAGCACGGTACTATTTAGCTCGCTTTTATTCATGGGAAAAATATATACCGAATCTGTATCAACATCTATAAGAGCTTCGATTTTTAGTTTTAACGTATCTTTATCATTTTCTTCAAGCGTTCCTAAAAAAACAGAATACTGAACCCGGTAGATGCCGGATTGCTTGCAATACTTTGCAACTTTGGTTCTAATATTATCATTCTTAATATCATACATTACCCAAACTATCATTTTTGTTCTTATATTATTAATGAATTTGCAAATGTATGAGTATCAAACTGTATTGCATTACTTCTTGTTTGATTTCTTCCCTTATATCTTATTGTATCAACTTCAAAATAATTGTTGAAACTTTCCATAAGTAAAACTTTTCCTTCCTTATTCAAAGAATATCCGTTTGTAATTTCATCTGTATGGGATTTATTAATTTTCTTTCCTGAAAATAACCGGAACACTACTCTTTCAGCATATATTCTATAAGGTTCGATGAAATCGAAAACCAGGCTTAGCTGATTGTAATCATCTCTATGCATAAATCCAACATAAGGATCAATTCCTCCTATGATAAGGGACTTTTCTATCTTACTGTAAAGAACACCATAAGCATAATTCAGGAATGCATTAAAAGGATCTTTTGCGGGTCTTGAGCTTCTGCCTGAGAATTTATATTCATCGATCAATAGGCTGGATAATGTTTCAAAATATAATCTTCCGGAAGTTCCTTCCAAACCTCTAGCAATATCGGCTATGGTATTTATATTTTCAGAACTTAATTGCTCAAAGGATTTTTTCAGGTTTGATATGCTTGATATCTTTTCAGAAATGTATTCGGATTTTTCGTTTCTGTGTTTTTTCAGATCATTAAGAAAATCAATTTGATTTTGAAATTTTATGGTAAGCCATTCTTTAATCCATTTCACTGCGGTTTTATTCATACTCGCCTCCAATTGCTTTTTTCTGATTTTTGTTGTGCTTCCCAGCTTACTGTGCCATACTCGCCCGATAGGAAATCCGTCAGTATCTGCAAATATTATATCAATATTATTTTGCACCGCAAGTTTTACAGCATCAGTACTTAGTGCAATACCCTGAGCCAGAATTATGCTGGTAACCTTTTTCGAGGAATAATGATACCTTTCCATATTTGCTTCACCGGAGGCGGACAGTTTTTTAATCTTAACTTCGAACATTTCATCTTTTACGTGAAGATATGTTCCCCTTGTATTTATGTTAATCTGCATATTTGTTTCTCTGTTTTAAATTCTTATTCTTTAGAAAGATT
>JBBSDT010000495.1:0-2256 GCA_038240405.1 Ignavibacteria bacterium | reverse complement strand
TCAATATCCATCCTGCAATCAGCACTCCGGCGACGAGAAATCTGAGGATGGTTATTTTGGAAACATTAGTCTTTCTGATTGCAAAAAAATAAACGAGAGGCGCAGTAATAAGCAAATCTGCAAGTATTGCGTTAGAGAGTAATTCAGGATTAGATTTGAATCTTGAGGAAAGCGTTATTAAAAAACATGATAAAAATATACATATCGGAATTCCATATGCCAGCTTCCAGTTTGGTAGGTTTTTTAATTGCTCACTGTTCATAGTTAAATTGTAAATGCTTAACTTATAATACAATTTAACATTTATAATTTGCAATTTATAATTATAAAGCAGTCTCCGGACTTGCAGGTTATAAATTTACTCCGCCCGACACTTCAATTCTTTGTCCGTTTATCCAGTGTGCCTCATCAGTGCAAAGAAAAGCCACTACACTACCAATATCATCTGCCTGACCAACTCTTCCTAAAGCTGTTTGGTTTCCCATAAACGACTTAACCTGCGGGTTGTTTCTTATAGCGGCATTATTAAAATCTGTTTCTACGGGACCCGGTGCAACGACGTTCGACCGGATACCTCTTTTTCCGTATTCTTTTGCAACATGTTTCGTGAAAATTTCAACTGCGCCTTTCAACGAAGAATATACCGAATAGCCTGGAACACAAAAACGTGTAGTTCCGGATGAAATAAATATTACTACGCCGTTGTCATTAATATGGTCAATGCATTTTTGAGTTAGAAAATAAATTCCTTTAAATTGAATGTTCATTAAATTATCAAAGGCTTCTTCTGTTACCTGTGCAATTGGTATTGTAGCACCTATACCTGCGTTATTTATCAGGTAATCAAATTTATCAGTATCCCAGTCAGACTTGAGCAATGTTAACAGTTGACTGACAAAACTATCAAATGATTTAATCATCGAAACATCTAACCGCATCGCAACAGCCTTTCCGTTGTTTTTTGAAATTTCGGCAACAACCTTTTCTGCTTCATCCTTTCTTGTATTGTAAGTAAGTATTACGTCAATACCGATTCTTGCCAGAGACAGAGCCATATCCTTTCCAAGTCCCCGGCTCCCCCCCGTTACTAAAGCTATTTTATTTTTTGTCATGAGTATAATATATTTTTATGATTGCTGAATCAGACAATAGAATTCCACTTGTTCAATCAGCCTACTCTTAAACTTTCAATCTGTAGATTTCAGCCGGGCTGTTGATAAAGCCCGAATACATTACCAGCCGGATCGCTAAAGCGGGCAGTTATCTCAGGTGCATCAGCGCCAACTTCCTGAACTATTTTGCCCCTGTTTAAGATGATTGATTCAATTGTCAGACTGATATTATCAACCATGATATAAATCATTACAGTTGGCTGAGTTTCCGGTATTCTGTTCAGCACCCAGGTTCCTGAGACTTGTCCTGTAGTATCGTCAAAAGCTAAATGTCCGTCGCCGCGTTTCCGGGTATTCCAGCCGAAAACCTTTTCATAAAACGAAGCAGATTGAGAGATATCAGTTGCCGGAATTTCGATGTAGCAAATCTTGCCGTTTGAAAGAGTGGGGTGATTTTTTGACATGAAGTTTATGGTTTAGATTTTTTTGCCTGTTGTCCGGAAAGCTTTCAACCTGATCTGAGTTAATAAAATCTGGAAGGTAAGATGCACCGTGAAGATGATAAAATTACAAATTATATTTCACTCCGGCAAGAATTGAGAAATTGTTAGAGCCATTCCTAAATCCATTGAAACTTTGATAGAGGTCATACTTAACCTCGGCCTTAAATTTATTATTAATTCTATAATTTATGCCTAAACCGATGAGACCTGATAGACCTGAAGAGTGTCGCTTTCCGTCGTCTGAAAGTCCCGGCTCATCCACTTGCATGAGACTGTCACGGTGTCCTCTTTCAAAATTAGTTTCATGATTCAAACCGGCTTCAAAAAAAGGATTAATCTTCTTAAGTCGGAGGTAATACCTTCCTCCGAAAGAAACACTAAGACTTTGCGATTCATGATTACCTTCGGATGGCAAGCTTGTGCTTATGGTGGTTTGCTCCCCCCTTCGTTCCGAACCGCTGAATGAATAAATTCCCTGCAAATAAAAAGACAAATCATTGAATTTGAAATATTCAGCTTCAACAGCTGCGGAGTTGAGAAAATTTTCTTCATGCGCATTATATGCACCCCCATATAAACCGACTGCAAAATAGTCGTTCGTATCTTTTCTTTGTGCCTGTAACTTTAAGCTTGATGAGCTA